>JAHBAP020000430.1 GCA_018500005.2 Mycobacterium sp.
CAGCCTGCATCACCCGACGGATCCGTCCGTCGACCTTCTCCGGACCGGGGTTCGGACCCCACTGCGCCACCACGTCGATCGGCCCGAGCACCTGGCTGACGATCTTCGACGGCAGCGGCATGTTGACCGGAATCAGCACGCTCAAGCCGAACGGAAATCCAAAGGACACCGGCAGGATGTCGGTGCGCATCACACGTTTCTCCCACTTGTCCAGACGAAGTGCCTTCGCCAGCCACCGGCCGCGGCTGAGGAAGAGTTGGGTCTCCTGGCCCCCGATGGACACCACCGGCACGATGGGCGCCTTCGCGGCCACGGCAGTCTCCACGTAGCCGGTATGGCCGGCGAAGTCGATGGTGTTCTCCGCCGGCGAAGGCCGGTAGACCTCCATATCACCGCCGGGATAGACCACCACGGGACTGTCGGTGGCGAGTGCGGCCGCGGCATTGGCAGGGTTTGCCTGCACGATGCCCAGGTGCGGGAGGAGATCCGCGGCCGGGCCGTGGAACAGCGTGTCGTGGCCCAGCGCGTACAGCGGCCTGCCGTAACCGAACTTCTGGTAGTAGTCCACCGCGAAAATCGCGAAGTCCAGCGTCAGCAGCCCACCGGAGTGGTTGCCCACCAACAGGCAGCGGCCCGGCGGAATGCGTTCGAGGCCGCGGACTTCAGAGCGGTGGTAGACCTTGATCACCGGACGCAAAAACTCGACGACGTGGCGGGTCAGGCCCGAATCCCACCGGCCGATTTGATCGGGCCGGTGGTCGTCCATCGCGACCTGACCTAGCCCTCGTACAGGTCGTCGATCTTGTCGTGGAAGTTGTCCACGACGACCTTGCGCTTGAGCTTGAGGCTCGGGGTCAGGTCACCGCTCTCCACCGTGAGTTCGCGGTCGATGATCGAGAACCTCTTGACCTGCTCCCACCGGTTGAGGTGCTTGTTGAGCTCCTCGACATAGCCCTCGACAGCGGCGAAGGTCTTGGGATCGCGGGCGATCTCGCCGAAGGGCTTTCCGCCCATACCGTTGCTGGCCGCCCACTCCTTGAGGCCGTCGGCGTCCAGGCTGACCAGCGCTACGCAGTACGGCTTACTCTCGCCGTAGACGATGATCTCGCTGGCAAACGGGCAGATACCCTTGAACTGGGCCGAAATCGCCGAGGGCGCAACGTATTTGCCCTGGGAAGTCTTGAACATGTCCTTCTTGCGGTCGGTGATCCGCAGGAAGCCCTCGGCATCGAGTTCGCCGATATCTCCGGTGTGGAACCACCCGTCGGGCTCGATCGTCTCCGCGGTGGCCTCGGGCATGTTGTGGTAGCCCTCCATGATGCCCGGTCCCTTGAGCAGGATCTCGCCGTCCTCGGCGATCTTGACGTCGGTCTGCGGAAGCGTCCAACCGACGGTGCCGAAGCGGTAGGCGCTGGGCCGGTTGAGCGAGGAAGCGGCCGAGGTCTCGGTCAATCCGTAGCCCTCAAGAACGACGACGCCGATGGCGTCGAACCACTGGGCGATCTCGCGGTCCAGTGCGGCCGACCCGGAGATGAAGAAGCGCAGGCGTCCGCCGAAGCGGTCGCGGATCTTGGACAGCACCAGTTTGTCTGCCAGCTTGTACTGGGCACCCAGCACCGGAGACACATTCCCGCCGGACTGCCGCACCCGCGACACCTGGATACCGACCCCGGTGGCCCAGTCGAACATCGTCTTCTTCAGGCCGCCCTCTTTGGCCATCATCTCGTTGATCCGGCCGTGCACCTTCTCGAAGATGCGCGGGACGGCGCCCATGATGGTCGGCCGGATGATCGCGAGGTTCTCGACGATCTTGTCCACTCGGCCGTCGACGACGGTCGGAAAACCGATCTGAAGCGGCAACGCCAGCATGACCTTGCCGAAGGCGTGCGACAGCGGCAACCACAGGTAGTTGAGGTCATTGGCGGAGAGCACACCGAGGGAATCCATGGCGGCGGCGGTGTAGGTCCAGGACTTCTGCAACAGGCGCACACCCTTGGGCTTGCCGGTGGTGCCCGAGGTGTAGATCAGGGTGGCCAACTGATCGGGCCGGATGGCCTCGATGCGGTCGTTGACCGTGTTGGGCGATTCGACGAGCACCTGCCTGCCGAGCTCCTCCAGATCGGCCAGCGTCATCACCCAATCGCCGTCGCCGTCGCCGTCCATCACCACGACCTTCTCCACGGCTGGGACCTCGTCGCGACGCTCACGAAGTTTGTCGACCTGGGTCTGGTCCTCGGCGATCACGATCCGGCTGCCGGAGTTGGCGACGATATAAGCCACGTCCTCGGCATTGGTGGTCGGGTAGACCGTGGTGGTGGCACCCCCGGCGTTGAGGATCGCGAAGTCTGCGACCACCCACTCGTAGCGGGTGCCCGAGGCCAGCGCTACCCGGTCCTCGGGGTTGATGCCCAGCGCGATCAGGCCGGCTGCGATGTTGTCCACCCGGTCGCCCACCTGACGCCAGGTCACGCTCTCCCAGCCGCCGCCGGCCTTCGGGTACCGGAACGCCTCGGTGTTCGGGGTCGCCGTCACGCGGTTGCGGAACATCTTCGGCACCGAATCAAGCCGGTTCTCGATTTTGCCGAGATCGACGCGCTCTTGGGATTTATGCAGGCCTGCCATGATTCGAGTCTAGGAAACCCGCAAATGGCCGATGCACGGGATACCCAAAGACGCTCAGGACAGCGGTGGCGGCGGCACCCCGGGCGGGGCGACGCAGGTACCGGTCACACCGTCGAGCAGGGTGCCCGACGGGCACCATCCGGGTACGCACTGGAATCCCGGGGTCTGAGCATCTTCGTGCTGGCCGACCGGACAGCCCTGGACGGCCGACGCCGACGCCATGGGCAGAATTCCCACCAAGGCCCCAGAGACTGCAGAGGCTGCGGTCATCGCCACGACCAACCGTCGAATCGTCGATTTCATATCCCCTCCTCCTCGAATCCTGGATGTCCTCGACAGCTACGACGGTAGTGGTGCGTCGGTCGCGGAACTGCCGCGCGCACAGCAAGGTTTGGTCACGGTTTCACCGAGGTCCGTGTGAGCATGGGCGTGATGGAGATTTCAGTCACACCGGCCGCCGTTGGTGACGTTGCCGAACTGGCCGTTGTCGCGGCGGCAACCTTCCCGCTGGCCTGCCCGGACTCCGTCGCCGCCGAGGACATCGCCGCCTTCGTCGCCACGCATCTGTCTGAGGCACGCTTCGCCGAATACCTCGCCGCCCCGGAGCGGGTGGTCTTGGCCGCGCGCGAGGAGGGCCGAATCATCGGCTACGCCATGCTGATTCGCGGCACCGGCGACGGCGACGGTGTCGAACTTTCCAAGATCTACGTGCTGCCCAGCCACCACAGCGCCGGGGCCGCCGCCGCTCTCCTGCGGTCCGGCATCGACTGGGCATCGGGCACCGGTGCGGCCCGGCTGTGGTTGGGGGTCAATCAGAGAAACGCTCGGGCGCAAAGGTTTTACCGCAAGCAGGGCTTCGAGTTCACCGGGACGCGGACGTTCCGCTTGGGTGGCCACATCGAGCACGATTACGTGATGGCCCGGCCGCTCTGACTGGTGAGCGCCAGCAGTCTTGACGTGGCGCGCAGGTACTTCTTTCGGTAACCGCCGGCAAGCATCTCCTCGGAGAAGATCGTGTCCACCTTCGCCCCGGAGGTGACCACCGGGATCCCGGCGTCGTACAACCGGTCGGTCAGCGATACCAGCCGCAACGCCACGGCTTGATCGTCGAGCGGGTGCACACCGGTGATGTACACCGCGGACACCCCTTCGATCAACGCCAGATAGCGCGACGGATGCATGGTGGCCAGGTGATCGCACAACTCGTCGAAGTCATCCAGGGTGGCCCCCGGTGTCTGCTCGGCCCGGCTGCGAACCTCATCGTCGGTGAGAGGTTCGGGCGCCGGGGGCAACCCACGGTGCCGGTAGTCGGGGCCTTCGATCCGCACGGTCGTGAAGATGGCTGCCAGCGTGTTGATTTCCCGCAGAAAGTCCTGCGCCGCGAACCGGCCCTCCCCGAGTTGCTCGGGCAGGGTGTTCGACGTCGCCGCGATCGACACACCCCGCTCGACGAGCTGGGAGAGCAGCCGGGAGATCAGCGTGGTGTTACCCGGGTCGTCGAGTTCGAACTCGTCGATGCACACCACGCTGTAGGCGGCCAGCAGGTCGATGCACTCGACGAATCCGAAAACCCCGGCCAGCTGGGTGAGCTCGCCGAAGGTGGCGAACGCCTTCGGGTGCTCCGCGGATTCCGGCAGCCGCCAGTAGGCCGAGGCCAGCAGGTGGGTCTTGCCGACTCCGAAACCGCCGTCGAGGTAGAGACCCACGCCGGGCAGCGTCTCGCGCTTGCCGAACATCTTGCGTCGCCCGGCACGGCGGCGCACCGCCTCCTCGCAGAAACCCAGGCAGGA
>JAHBAP020000418.1 GCA_018500005.2 Mycobacterium sp.
CACCACGCCTCCGCGGCTGCGACAGCCAGCAGGGAAAGTCCGGTCCACAGCGTGATGGGCGGGAAGTACCGGTACAGGCCGTGGATTGCCAGGAAGCCGACGACCGCGGCGAGGGCGGTGGCGGCGGCGAGATCGCGCTTGCGAGTGAGGCCCATCAGCGGCTCCCAGTCGGCGGGGTGAGCGGGAAATTGAGCAGGAGGTTCGTGGGTCGCACTCCCGCCCGCTCGTCGGGGTCGAGTTCGTCGACCAGTTGCCGAACCGGCCGAGACCGCCGCGCGACACTCAGTTGGGCATCGGCGTCGACCGCGAGCCACGGGATCAGAACGAACGCCCGCTGATGGGCCAACGGGTGCGGCAGTGTCAGTTCCTCGGTATCCGAGAACGCCTCGGCGCCGCCCTCGCCGGCGAAACAACAGACCAGATCCACGTCGAGGGTGCGGGGACCCCACTTGAGGGTGCGAACCCGCTCGTTGTCGTTTTCGATCCACTGGGCCCGCCGTAGCCAGTCCCACGCATCGGATGCCGGATCGTCGGCGATGACCACGGCATTGAGAAACGGCTCCTGCTCGACGCCACCCCAGGCATCGGTCTCGAAGACCGGCGAGACGGCGAGCACAGAGTCGCCCAATGCGTCCACCACGGCCTGCAGCCGCCCCAGTCGATCGCCGAGGTTCGACCCGATCGACAGCACGCATCTGCTCATCGCGCGCCTCCGGCGCGGGTGCTCATCGCGCGCCTCCGGCGCGGGTGCTCATCGCGCGCCTCCGGATTGGGAACTCACAGCGGGACAACCCGTCCCCGCCCGCCGCGGCGGGACCTTCGGGCAACCACGGCGACGTCGGTGAACGTCAACGGGATCGGCGCTTGAGGTTTGTGCACCACCACTTCGACGGCGTGGACTCGGGAATCGGCCATCACGTCCTCCGCGATCTCCGCGGCAACCGCCTCGATCAGGTTGCGCGGCGGCCCTGCGACGATATCGGCAGCACGCTGGGCCAGCACGCCATAGTCATAGGTGTCCTTGAGGTCATCGCTTGCCGCGGCATCGGCAAGGTCGATCCACAGCGTGATGTCGACGACGAAATCCTGGCCGTCTCGTCGCTCATGGTCGAATACGCCGTGGTTGCCGCGCACCGTCAGGCCGCGTAGTTCGATGCGGTCAGCCATCGCGGCCGCCCGCGTGGTGCTGCCAGGCGTCGACGACTTTCAGGGCGTCGACACTGGCACGGACATCGTGTACCCGAACACCCCATGCCCGGTGCGTCGCGGCCAAGGCCGAGACGACCGCGGTCGCCGTTTCGCGGCCGTCCGGCGAACGGGGCGTGCCGTCCGGCGCGGCCAGCAGCGATCCGAGGAACCGCTTGCGGGAAGCCCCGATCAGAACCGGGATACCGGTGGCCACGAACTCCGGCAGCGCGTGCAGAAGCGCCCAATTATGTTGTGCCGTCTTGGCGAAACCGAGCCCCGGGTCGATGATCAGCATGCCGGGGTCAACGCCGGCGGCCACGGCGGCGTCGACGGCAGCGAGCAGTTCGTCGCGTACATCGGCGACGACGTCGCGGTATTCGGGGATGTCGTGCGGTTGCGCCGCCCGGACCGACCGCCAGTGCATCAGCACCCAGGGAACCCCCGCCCGGGCCACCACACCGGCCATCGCCGGGTCCGCGCGACCGCCACTGACGTCATTGACGATGGCCGCCCCATTGTCCAGTGCCGCCTGCGCGACGGCTGCGTGCATGGTGTCGATGCTGACCGTGATGCCCTGGGCGGCAAGCTCTTTGACGACGGGGACGATGCGGGCGTTCTCCACCTCGACGTCGATGCGGATCGCGCCGGGTCGGGTGGACTCGCCGCCGACGTCGATGATCGCAGCTCCGTCGGCCGCCAATGCAATTCCGTGTTCGACGGCCTTGCCCGGGTCGAGATAGCGCCCGCCGTCGGAGAAGGAGTCATCGGTGACGTTCAGGACGCCTAGAACCAGCGTTGCTTCGACGTCGTCGGTCACTTTCGGAGGATGAGTTCCAGCGCCTCGGCTCGAGATGCATTGTTGGTCTTGAACAATCCCCGCACGGCAGAGGTGGTGGTGATCGCGCCTGGTTTGCGCACACCTCGCATCGCCATGCACAGGTGCTCGGCCTCCACCACGACGATGACGCCGCGCGGCTTGAGTTTGCGCATGACGGCGTCGGCGATCTGGGCGGTCAACCGTTCCTGGACCTGGGGGCGCTTGGCATACAGATCGACGACCCGCGCCAGCTTCGACAGCCCGGTGACGCGGCCGTCGGGGCCCGGGATGTAGGCGACATGGGCCATCCCGTGGAAGGCCACCAGGTGATGCTCGCAGGTCGAGTACATCGGGATCTGCTTGACCAGAACCAGCTCCTCGTGGCCTTCGTCAAAGGTCTTGTCCAACACCGCGTCGGGATCGGTGTAAAGGCCGGCGAACATCTCCCGAAACGCCCGGGCCACCCGTGCGGGGGTGTCCTTCAACCCGTCGCGGTCGGGATCCTCACCCACGGCCAGGAGCAGTTCGCGGACCGCTGCCTCGGCGCGCGGCTGGTCGAAAAGCGGGGTGTCGAGCGTGATCGAATCGCGCTGCGGCATAGGGCTCCGTCCGTCAATCAACTGTGATGGTTGGACCTGCCGGCGTCGTCGCCGGCTTCATCCTGCGGCCGATGCTGCGGATAGGGCTGCTGACCATGCTGGCCCTGCTGCTGACCCCAGCCGGCCGGCGGCGGGTACCAATAGCCCTGCTGCTGGGGCGGCGGCGGCCAGCCCGGGGCACGCCAACCGGCCGGGGCGCCGTAGTCCGGCTGGCCCGGACCGTTGCTGTAGTCCGGCTGGCCCGGCTGGCCCGGACCGTTGCTGTAGTCCGGCTGGCCGGGCTGCCCCGGCCCGGCCGCCTGGTGCCGGCCGGAATGCTGCCCGGCGGGCTGACTGCCGGGATAGGAACCGTTCCCGTTGGGACCCTGGGTCTGCTGGGCGTGCGCGGCCGAGGCCTGGGCGATCGCCTTCTTGAACGCCGGTTCCGGCATCGGCCTGGGCCAGGGCTCGCCCCGTTCGATCGCCAGTTCCCCGGGGGTCTTGATCGGCGGCTTGTCCGACGGGATGCGGCCATGGCCGAAGTCGTCGAATACCGTCAACCGCGGGCGCTTGCGCACGTTGGAGAAAATCGCCTCCAACTCCGCGCGGTGCAGGGTTTCCTTCTCGAGCAGTTCACCGGCCAGGATGTCGAGAATGTCGCGGTACTCGTTGAGGATCGACCAGGCCTCGGTGTGCGCGGCCTCGATGAGCTTGCGGACCTCGTCGTCGATGTCGCGGGCGACCTCGTGGCTGTAGTCGGCCTGAGTGCCCATAGTTCGGCCGAGGAACGGATCACCATGTTCGGTTCCGTAACGAACCGCCCCGAGTTTTGCGCTCATGCCGTACTCGGTAACCATCGCGCGGGCGATCTTGGTGGCCTGCTCGATATCGGAGACCGCGCCGGTGGTGGGCTCGCGGAACACCAGTTCCTCAGCGGCACGGCCGCCCATGGCGAAGACCAACCGGGCGATCATCTCCGAGCGGGTCATCAGACCCTTGTCGTCCTCGGGCACCGAGACCGCGTGGCCGCCGGTGCGGCCGCGAGCCAGAATGGTCACCTTGTAGATCGGCTCGATGTCGGGCATCGCCCAGGCGGCCAGGGTGTGGCCGCCCTCGTGGTAGGCGGTGATCTTCTTCTCGGTTTCGCTGATCACCCGGCCTTTGCGGCGCGGGCCGCCGATCACCCGGTCGACGGCCTCCTCCAGAGCTGCGCCGGTGATGATCGTGCCGTTCTCGCGAGCGGTCAGCAGCGCGGCCTCGTTGATGACGTTCGCCAGGTCGGCGCCGCTGAAGCCCGGCGTGACGCGCGCGGCGCGCTCGAGATCGAAGTCGGGAGCGAGCGTGACCCGCCGGCTGTGAATCGGCAGGATC
>JAHBAP020000305.1 GCA_018500005.2 Mycobacterium sp.
CAGCAGTCCGATCAGCTTGTCCTGCTTGGCGCCACCGAACCCGACCTGCGCGGCGAAGATCTCGGCCTGAGCGCGGTTGGTGATGACAACCTTATGCTCACCCGTCGCATGCAGGTACCGACGGGAAACGACACCGAACTCCAGCAACATCTGTTGGACGTCGGACGCAAGTCGCGCGCTTCGAGTCGAATACGACACCTGAATGGTGTTGCGCGGCAACGCCGAACACGAACCGTCTCCTTCGAAGAGTGCTTGAAGGAAGGCGCGTTTCACCGCGGCGGTCGCATGCCACACCGACTCGGGAACGAACTTCGCGGCGGAACGCAACCCAGCCAACTCCGCGAGCGGACTCTTCGCGAGGGCATCGAGATTGTGCACATCCAGTTCGAGCAGCGTCGATCCGGACGCGATGGTCCGTTCGGAGATGTAGCGGGCTCCGCCGACGACCGCGTCGTAGGCGGCGACGACTGTGTCGAAGTAGTCGCGGTCGAGATTGTTGAAACCCGCGCGATTCTGCGAGACGAAACCCTCGCTGACGAACGCACCGAGCAACAGACCCGTCAGCGTCTCCCGCCAATCAGAGCAACCGAGTTCCATCGGCTGAGAACGCTGGAGGACCACACGATCCCCGGGCCGGACCTCAGCGACGAGTTTCCACAACAACGTCGGCACTCCACCGAGGTCCACCAGGCACAGCAGGGGGTGGTTGGACGTGCCGGTGACCGAGAAGCCCTCGGCCGTCGTCACCCGGTATGTCTGGTGTTCACCGGAGTGGAACAGGCGGTCGGCGTTGACCGGATTGCCATGGCGATCCAGCACTTTCAGGTCGACGACCGTATCGCTGTTCGGCTTCGCCGCCGCCACGTCTGCGATACGCACCGTCTGCCCGAGCGGCAACCGAACCAGCGCATCACCGGTGACGCAATAGCGCATCGCAGCCGGCGGGTCATTGCCCGGCGAACCGAAGTTTCCCTGGCCGTCGACCAATGGGTAGCGCAACGACCACGGCTGGGCCATCCGGACCAGGGTGTCGTAGATCGAAGCGTCGCCGTGCGGGTGGTAGTTGCCCATCGTCTCGGCCACCGACCGTGCCGACTTGGCGTGGCTGCGATCCGGCCGGAAACCGGAGTCGTACATCGCATAGAGCACGCGGCGGTGCACCGGTTTGAGACCGTCGCGCACCTCGGGCAGGGCGCGTCCAACGATCACGCTCATCGCGTAGTCGATATAGCTGTTCTGCATCTCCTGCTGGATGTCGACCGGTTCGATCCGATCGCCGGCAGGTCCGTCGGGCGGCAGGGTGGTGTCAGTCATCTGTTTTAGGTCCTAATCGGCTGAACGTCGACACTAAACATCAAGGAAGCGAACGTCTTTGGCGTTACGGGTGATGAAGCTGCGACGGGCCTCGACATCGTCTCCCATGAGGATGGAGAACAGTTCGTCGGCCGATGCGGCGTCGTCGAGGGTGATCTGGCGTAGCACCCGCACGGCCGGATCCATGGTGGTCTCCCACAGTTCCTTGGCATCCATCTCACCCAGACCCTTGTAGCGCTGGATGCCGTCATCCTTGTTGATCTTCTTGCCGTTGCTCATGCCATGTTCGAGCAGCGCATCGCGCTCGCGGTCGGAGTAGGCGAACTCCGGTTCGGTGCGCTGCCACTTCAGCTTGTACAGCGGCGGCTGGGCGAGGAAGACGTGGCCGTGTTCGATGAGCGGCTTCATGAACCGGAACAGCAGCGTAAGCAGAAGCGTGGAGATGTGCTGGCCGTCGATGTCGGCGTCTGCCATCAGAACGATCTTGTGATAGCGCAGTTTGGCGATGTCGAACTCGTCGTGGATGCCGGTGCCCAGGGCGGTGATGATGGCCTGGACTTCGGTGTTCTTCAGCACCCGGTCGATGCGAGCCTTCTCGACGTTGATGATCTTGCCGCGCAGGGGCAGGATCGCCTGGAACATCGAGTCGCGGCCGCTCTTGGCCGAGCCGCCGGCCGAATCACCCTCCACCACATACAGTTCCGAGGCTTTGGGGTCGGTGGAACGACAATCGGCCAGCTTGCCCGGCAGCCCGCCGATATCGGTGGCGCTTTTGCGGCGCACCAACTCACGGGCCTTGCGGGCGGCCAGTCTGGCCTGCGCCGAGGAGACCGCCTTGTTCACGATGGTCTTGGCGTCGGCCGGGTCGGATTCGAACCAGTGCGTCAGTTGTTCGTTGCAGACCTTCTGCACGAAGGACTTGACTTCGGTGTTGCCCAGTTTGGTCTTGGTCTGGCCCTCGAACTGCGGCTGTGCGACCTTCACCGAGATGACCGCGGCCAGGCCCTCGCGGATGTCCTCGCCGCTGAGGTTCGGATCCTTTTCCTTGAGCAGCTTCTTGTCCTTGGCGTACTTGTTGACGACGCTGGTCAGTGCCGCGCGGAACCCTTCTTCGTGGGTACCGCCTTCGTGGGTGTTGATGGTGTTGGCGAAGGTGTGTACCGACTCCGAGTAGCCGGCGTTCCACTGCATCGCAACCTCAAGCTCGTGGCCCTCTCCGCGGCCGCCGCCGGAGAAGTCGACGATGCTGTTGGTGATCGGCTGCTTGGTGCGGTTGATGTGCTTGACGTAGTCGACGAGCCCGCCGGGGTAGTGGAAGGTGCGGGTCTTGACCTTGTGCGGGGCCGCCTGTTCGGCGGCCTTCTCCTCCGCCGACTTCGGTGCCGCGGCGGTGTCGCTGACCACCTCGTCGACGATCTCCTCGGGGGCCACCCGCTCGTCGGTGAGCGTGATCGTCAGACCCTTGTTGAGGAACGCCATCTCCTGCAGTCGGCGCGCGACGGTCTCGAAGTCGTAGTCGGTTGTCTCGAAGATGTCGGGATCAGCCCAGAACCGGATGGTGGTGCCGGTCGTCTTGTTCTTCTCGCCCTGTTTGATGCTGCCGGGCACAGATCGGTCATAGGTCTGGAACCACTCATAGCCGTCGCGGCGGATATCGGCCTCGACCCGGGTGGACAGCGCGTTGACCACTGAGACACCGACGCCGTGCAGACCGCCGGAGACCTGGTAGGCGCCTTCCTCGAACTTGCCGCCCGCGTGCAGAACGGTCATCACGACGTCGACGGTGGGGATGCCGGCCGTCTTGTGCATCTCGACGGGGATGCCGCGGCCGTTGTCGCGGACCTCGACGCCGCCGTCCTCGAGCATCCGGACGTCGACCTGGTCGGCGAAACCGGCCATCGCCTCGTCGACGGCGTTGTCCACCACCTCCCAGATCAGGTGGTGCAGGCCACGCTCACCGGTGGAGCCGATATACATGCCGGGACGTTTGCGGACGGCTTCGAGACCCTCGAGGATCTTGATGGAGTCTGCGCCGTAGGCGTCGTCTGGTTTCTTGTTCGCGGCAGCCACGATCGAACCGGTCTCCTCGGGATCTTCAAGCCGGGCGACCACACGGCCGCGCGGATAACTTCGTCCAGTCTACCGGGAAGGTGGGACAGGACCGATCCTCCGACAGCGTTTTTGCACAGCTAATTGCGCCGTGCGCGCCCAATTCCGGATTGGCATGCCTGCGGACGGCTGACACGCCCATCGCGGAGCTTTTGGTGCCGCTGAGGCCTGTGATAGGGCGGCCCGGCATTCCGGGTCAGCCGTAGGTGTCGCGGGGCCCTCGCCCGGATATGTGCCGCGGCCCTTTGCGCCAGGACGGACCGGCCGGCCCGGTGATCTTCAGCGACGTCACCACCCCGTCGCCGACGGCGGCGGCGATCTTCGCCAGCAACTGGGTCTGAACCATTCTCAACTGGGTGGCCCAGGCAGTGGATTCGGCGGTGACGCTGAGCACTCCGTCGCGCAGTGCGGTCGGTTGGGCGTGGCCGGCGATCTGTTCGCCGACCACCGCCGCCCACTCGGCGAACACCGTGCCCTCGGCGACCTTGGGGCTCCACCCGCGGGTTTTCGCCAGGTCGCGGGCCGCCTTGCCGAGCGGTTGCGGGTCACGGGAGTCCGGCCCCGGGCCCGACCACCTGCGTCGACCCCGGCCGGCGGCCGGCCGTGCCGTAGGCACGCCACTTGCGGATCGGCGGCCCTCACCGATTTCCTTACCCGGCCCGCGCGCCGCCGCCCGCGCCTCCTCAAGTGCCCGTCGGACCAGGTCCATCCCGGCCAGACCGGCCAGATGGTCCGGGGGAGTGGGTACGTCGTCCTCGTCGCCGGTCACGGCAGAACCACCTCGGAGGCTCGGCCGTTGTCCTCGTCGTGCAAGGTGACGCCGATTCGGGTGGCGTCCCAATCCTTCGGGATGTCCTCGCTGACCGCGGCGGTGATCAGCACTTGTTCGGCTCCCGCGGCCACCCCGGCCAGTGCACGGCGGCGGGCGTTATCGAGTTCGGCGAACACGTCATCAAGTATCAGGACCGGTTCGCTTCCCTCACTGCGCAGCAGTTCGTAGGCCGCCAATCTCAAAGACAGCGCCATCGACCACGATTCGCCGTGGCTGGCGAACCCCTTGGCGGGCTGGTCGCCCAGCCGCAATTCGAGGTCGTCGCGATGCGGGCCGACCAGGCACACGCCCCGTTCGAGTTCGGCAGTACGCCGGCGCGCAAGACCTTCCAGGAGCGCGGCCTCCAGCGCGGGGATATCGCTGCTGCCAGGTTCGACGTCGACGCTGGGC
>JAHBAP020000603.1 GCA_018500005.2 Mycobacterium sp.
CGATGTCGAAAACCATGCTGCGTGGCATTGATCCAACCCTGGCTGGCCGTTATCGGCCGGCGATCCACCGGGTGGTGAATTGTTGTTCGTCGTTGAGCAGGTTGATCAACTGCTTGCCGATGAACTTCTCCATCTTGCCGCCGACCAACGGGATGCGGACCTCTACGGTCGCCTGAAAGGCCAGGCGCGCCCCGCGGGAGATCGCCGACAGGCTGGCATCGCCATTGAGGGGGACCGGCGCCCGGACGATCGAACTGGCCACCGAGGCCGCGGCCGCGCCGTCGGACAGCCCGGTCCAGGTCTCGGCGCGCCGGATCTCCAAATCGCCGTGGTGGAACTGGTGGACGCCCCCGGGCGGCCGTTGGGCTCGCAACACCTGGGTGGTGCCCACGTCCACGCCGCCGTCGCTGCCCACCCGGAACGAGTCCAGCTTCCACTCGTCGGCCCCCGACCCGGCCAGCCGGGCCAGCCAGTACTTCTCGTCGCAGAATGCCGCATGAATCTGCTCCACCGCCCCCGCGTACTCGGTGGCCATGTCGAACGATCGGGGCATAGCGGTTGAGGCTACCGTTAGCCGCGTGTCCAGAGGGCAGGAGCGCAGCGACCCGGGAACAGGTACCAGAGGGCCACACGGGGATTTCGGGGGAGCGCAGGTCGCTGCGAATGTGCCACTGGCGTCGATGACGACATTGCGGGTCGGTCCCACGGTTCGCCGCGTGATCACCTGCAGCAGCACCGATCAGATCGTCGCAACACTGGCAACCCTGCGCGACGCCGGAGATCCGGTTCTGGTGCTCGGTGGCGGATCCAACGTCGTCGTGGCCGATGACCTCACCGACCTGACCGTGGTTCGGCTTGCCAACACCGCGATCACCACGGAGGGGCCGACGCTTCGGGCGGAAGCCGGTGCCGACTGGGACAGCGTCGTTGCTCATACCGTGCGGGCCGGTCTCGGCGGGCTGGAATGTCTGTCCGGGATACCCGGGTCGGCCGGGGCCACCCCGGGGCAGAACGTCGGCGCCTACGGTGTCGAGGTCGCAGACTGGTTGACCCGGGTCAGGCTGCTGGATCGCGGCAGCGGTGACGTGCGCTGGGTGGCGTCGGATCGGCTGGGATTCGGATACCGGCACAGCATCCTGAAGAACTCCGCCGAGTTTTGTGTTCTTGAGGTCGAGTTCGCCCTTGATGAGACCGGCCGTTCGGCACCGGTGCGTTACGCCGAACTCGCCAAGGCCCTCGGCGTGGAAGTCGGCGACCGGACCGATCCGGGTCGGGTGCGCTCCAGCGTGCTGGGGCTGCGTGCCGCCAAGGGCATGGTGCTCGACGCGCAGGATCACGACACCTGGAGCGTCGGTTCCTTTTTCACCAATCCGGTGGTGAGCGGCGATCAGTACGAGCGGATCTGCGAGCAGTCCGATGTTCCGGTCCCGCGCTATCCGGCCGACGGCGGGGTGAAACTGGCCGCCGGGTGGCTGGTGGAGAGAGCAGGATTTGGCAAGGGTTTTCCCGGGGCAGGCCCCTGCCGGTTGTCAGGCAAACATGCACTCGCACTGACCAACCGGGGCGGGGCCGGTTCGGCTGACGTCCTCGCATTGGCGCGTACCGTACGGGACGGGGTGTTCGCGGCGTTCGGGGTGACCCTCGTCCCGGAGCCGGTTTTGGTGGGCTGTTCGCTGTAACTTGGTTGTCCGTGAGCCGTCCGCCGAAGCTGAGTCGGCGCCGGGTGCTGAGCGCGGCGCCCTTCATCGCTTTTCCCGGCCTGCTTACCGGGTGCCTCAACCGCTCCGGGACGACGGCGGAGTCGTCTCGGAAACCGGTCCTCACTTTCAGCCCGGCTGACGGCGCCGCCGGAATCGTCCCCACCGTTGCGATCGGCGTGCGCGTCGCCGACGGCTGGTTTCAACGGATCTCGCTCACCAATCCGGCCGGCAAGGCCGTGGCCGGAAACCTGAATCGCGACCGTACCGCTTTCACGGTGACCGAACCGCTGGGATACGACGCCGTTTACACCTGGAACGGTTCGGTGGTAGGCCGCGACGGGGAGGTTGTAGCGGTCACTGGCTCTTTCGGCACCGTCAAACCCGCCAAGGTGATCAACGGATGGTTCCAACTCAACGACGGACAGACCGTCGGCGTGGCCGCCCCGATCATCCTGCAGTTCGACTCTGCGATCACCGATAAGGCGGCCGTCGAAAAGGCATTGACGGTGACCACCGAACCGCCCACCGAAGGCGGCTGGGCATGGCTGCCCGACGAGGTCGCCGGGGCCCGGGCGCACTGGCGCAGCCGCGAGTACTTCGCCCCCGGCACCGCCGTCCACGTCGACGCGAAGCTGTACGGGGTCGCGTTCGGGGATGGCGCCTACGGCGCCGGCGATATGACCTTGGACTTCGACATCGGCCGACGGCAGGTGGTCAAGGCGGCGGCAAGCTCGCACCGCATCCAGGTGATCACCGACGCCGGGGTGATCATGGATTTTCCCTGCAGCTACGGCGAGGCCGACCAGCCGCGTAACGTGACGCGCAGCGGCATCCACGTCGTCACCGAGAAGTATTCCGACTTCTACATGTCCAACCCGGCGGCCGGCTACACCAATATCCATGAACGCTGGGCCGTGCGGATCTCCAACAACGGCGAGTTCATCCACGCCAACCCGGCGAGCTCAGGTGCGCAGGGCAACACCAACGTCACCAACGGTTGCATCAACCTGTCCGACGGCGACGCTCAGCAGTATTACTGGTCGGCGATGTACGGCGACCCGGTCGAGGTCACCGGCACCTCGATCCAGCTTTCCTACGCCGACGGCGATCTCTGGGACTGGACCGTCGACTGGTCGGAGTGGACGGCGATGTCGGCGCTGTCCGATCGGAAGACCGGCTCCAAGGTGCCGCTGAGCGCCCCGGCAACCCCCACCGGTGCGCCGACCCTGTCCGGCATTCCGACGACCTCGACCCCGGCTTCGACCTCCCCGACGGTCAGCCCCGGCGGTTGAACCTGCTGGCGTTGGCCTGGTCGCGGGGTCGCATGACGATCTGGTCGATGTCGACGTGCGGGGGCCGGGAGGCGACGAATCCGATCACCTCGGCGACGTCTTGGGCTGTCAGTGGGGTGATGCCGGCATACACCTTCTCGGCGCGCTGCTCGTCGCCGCCGAAACGCACCAGGGAGACCGCGGTCTGCGCGGCACCGGGCGCAATCTCGGTGAGCCCCACCGGGGTTCCAGGGAGTTCGCCGCGCGGCGTGCGGTGCAGCGCGCCCTGGGCGTGCTTGGCGGCGGTGTAACCGGCGCCGCCGTCGTAGATCTCCAACGCGGCCGTCGAGGTGACGGTCACGATCAGGCCGTCCCCGGAGGCGATCAAGGCCGGCAGTAACGCCCGGGTGACTCGCAGCGTCCCCAGGACGTTGGTCTCCCACATCCATCGCCAGTCGTCCAGGTTCGCTTCGGCGACGGGTGCGAGGCCCTTTGCGCCGCCGGCATTGTTGACCAGGACGTCGACCCGTTCGAGTCGGTCGGCCAGTGCGCGGACTGCGGAGTCATCGGTGACGTCGGCGACCACCGCGGTTCCCCCGATCTCAGCGGCGATCCCCTCGATCCGGTCCTGTCGGCGTGCTACCGCGACGACGTGGAATCCTTGTGCGGCAAGCGTTCTCGCGGTGGCCTCTCCGATTCCGGAACTGGCTCCGGTCACCACGGCGACGCGAGTGTGGGCGTGCAGGCTGTCGATCATCGGACCGACTCTAGTCAGCGTGCTACGGTCGCCGGGTGTTCTCCACGGGTATGACCGGCTGTCTGGTCTCGCCTCGCGCGTGTTGTCGCCGCGCGACCTGCTGCGCCTGACCCGCTGAGTCTTCGGGTGCGGCACCGGCCCCATCCCAACTCTTTCGAGGACACCTTCCGATGACCGCCATTCTCTCCGCGCGCAGCCGTCACCATGTCGTCGTCCCCGCACTCGGCTGCGCCGAATCCGCGGCGGCGGTCGTCTTCTCAGCGGTCCGCGACGAGTTGGCAACCCTGACCGGGCTGTCGGCCGCCACCGTCAACCGCCAGGTCAGCGCACTGCTGGATGCGCAGTTGCTGCGTGAGCGGGCCGACCTGGCCGTCTCCGGGGCGGTCGGCCGCCCGCGGGTTCCCGTCGAGGTCAACCACGAGCCGTTCCTGACCCTCGGCCTGCACATCGGCGTCCGCACCACCAGCATCGTCGCCACCGACCTGTTCGGCCGTGCTCTGGACTCGGTGGAGACGCCCACCCCCGGCGGCTCGCCGGCCGCCGCGCTGGCCACGCTGGCCGGGCGCGCGCGGCGCTACCTGGCCCGCTGGCGGCGCCGTCGGCCGCTGTGGGTTGGGGTCGCCATCGGCGGGGTGGTCGACAGCCGACTCGGGGAGGTCAACCATCCGCGGCTGGGCTGGGCGCAGGCTCCGGTGGGCCGCGCGTTCGGGTCGGCGCTTGGGCTGCCGGTGTC
>JAHBAP020000287.1 GCA_018500005.2 Mycobacterium sp.
AGCCGGAAGATGCGGGTGTCGTCGCGGTCGCGATCGTGGCCGACGAGATACCAACGGCCCTGGGCGGTCACCACACCCCAGGGCTCGACGGTGCGCACGGTGTACTGCTCGACCGGGGTGGGACGGTGCCGGAACTGCACCGCCCGACCCGATTCGATGGCGGCGAACAGGACTCCGAGAGCCTCCTCGGAGCCGCGCAGGCCGGTGGGGCCCGCGCCCGTCGTGATCGACACCTCGGCGACCGGGTCGATGTCGACGCCGGCGGCGCGCAATTTCAGCAACGCGGTCTGGCTGGCGGTGATCCGCTCCGGGGACTCCCACAGCTTGGTGGCCACCGCAACGGCGGCCGACTCCTCGGGAGTCAGATCGATGTCGGGGAGCGCGTAGGCGTCACGCTTGATCCGGTAGCCGTCGATGGTGTCGAAGATGGACGTGCGGCCGGTCTCCAACGGGATGCCCAGATCGCGCAGTTCGTTCTTGTCCCGCTCGAACATCCGGGAGAACGCCTCGTCGGACGGTGCTTCGCTATAGCCGGTGACGGTGCCGCGGATCTTCTCGGCGGTGAGAAACCCACGCGTGGAGAGCAGCGCTATGAACAGGTTCATCAGCCGCTCGACCTTGCGCGTCTTACTGGTCGTCACCCGGAAAACCTTAGCCGCAAACAGACCATGCGACCGGCAGCCACATGCTGGCAATCACATGGAAGCGATAAGCCTTTTCACCCGCTCGTCGCTGGACCGGAACGGGTCCTTGCACAACACCGTGCGCTGAGCCTGGTCGTTGAGCTTCAGGTGCACCCAGTCGACAGTGAAGTCACGGCCCGCTTCCTGGGCGGCGGCGATGAACTCCCCGCGCAGTTTGGCCCGAGTGGTCTGGGGTGGCGTGTCGACGGCGGCCTCGATCTCCTCGTCGGTGGTCACCCTGGCCGCCAAACCCTTGCGCTGCAGCAGGTCGAATACGCCGCGGCCGCGTTTGATGTCGTGGTAGGCCAGATCGAGCTGGCTGATCTTGGGATCGGACAGTTCCATGCTGTACCGGTCCTGGTAGCGCTGGAAGAGTTTGCGCTTGATCACCCAGTCGATCTCGGTGTCGACCTTGGCGAAGTCCTGGCTCTCGACCGCGTCGAGTTGACGGCCCCACAGGTCGACGACCTGCTCGAGCTGCGTGTTGGGTTCACGCGACTGCAGGTAGTCCACCGCCCGCGCGTAGTACTCGCGCTGAATGTCCAACGCGCTGGCCTGGCGGCCACCGGCCAGCCGGACCGGACGCTTTCCGGTCAGGTCGTGGCTGACCTCTCGGATGGCACGGATCGGGTTGTCCAGGGAGAAGTCGCGGAACGGCACGCCCGCCTCGATCATCTCCAGCACCAGCGCTGCACTGCCGACCTTCAGCATCGTGGTCGTCTCGCTCATGTTGGAATCCCCGACGATGACGTGCAGCCGACGGTACTTCTCGGCATCGGCATGGGGTTCGTCGCGGGTGTTGATGATCGGACGGGACCGGGTGGTGGCGCTGGAGACGCCCTCCCAGATGTGTTCGGCACGCTGCGACAGGCAGAAGGTGGCCGCCTTCGGCGTCTGCAGCACCTTGCCGGCACCGCAGATCAACTGGCGGGTGACCAGGAAGGGCAGCAGCACATCGGAGATCCGGGAGAATTCCCCGGCCCGCACGATCAGGTAGTTCTCGTGGCAGCCGTAGGAGTTGCCGGCCGAGTCGGTGTTGTTCTTGAACAGGTAGATGTCCCCGCCGATGCCTTCGTCGGCCAGTCGCTGCTCGGCGTCGACGAGCAGGTCCTCCAGAACCCGCTCGCCGGCCCGGTCGTGGGTGACCAGTTGGGCGAGGTTGTCGCATTCCGCGGTGGCGTACTCCGGATGGCTGCCCACGTCGAGGTAGAGCCTTGCCCCGTTGCGCAGGAAGACATTGGAACTGCGCCCCCAGGACACCACCCGGCGGAACAGGTAGCGGGCCACCTCGTCGGGGCTGAGCCGCCGGTGTCCGTGAAAAGTGCAGGTGACACCGAACTCAGTCTCGATGCCCATGATTCTGCGCTGCACGTGTCGAGCCTACTGGTTACGCTGCCGGGCGCCGAGTGGGCATCCGATACAGCAACCACGCCGACTCCCCGCGTTCCGCCATGAGCAAAGCGGGCCCGATCGGCGTGGTGTGCACTTGCGTTCGCGCTTTTTTCATTAGGCTGGCGCGTGTGACTCCGGACGCCGAACCTTCAGGGCCCATCCGGCTCCGTAGGCTCACGGGGTCGATAGGCCGCAGGATCTGGATCGCGCTGGCCGCTGCGGCCGGGGTTGTGGTCGTAATTCTCAGTTGGCGGGTTCCCGAACCGGAGACCCATCCCAACCCTCGTCAGGTTGAGAACATGTCTTATCTGAAGTACACCCCGCAGCAAGCGCCACCGCCGAACTACGGGGCACGCTAGCTTTTCGCGCTGTCCGCACTCTCCGGCTGCGCCAATACCGCGTCCAACGCGGGACCGGTGATGCGTCGGAACGCCCGCCGCGGCCGGTTGGCGTCGAGTATCGCAACCTCCAGGGTGGCCGGCCCGAGCACCCGCGGTTCCGATGGTGGGGTCGCATTGCCGGTGGTGCTGCTGATCCCGGCCTTGAGCGCGTCGACCGCGATGCGGACGGCGTCGGCTAATTCGGCGTTCTCCGAATAGGACTCTTTCAGCGCACTGATGATGGGGCCTGTCGTACCGCCCATGACCACGAAGTGCGGTTCGTCGGCGATCGACCCGTCGTAGGTGATCCGGTACAGCTCAGGCGGTTTGGATTCCCCGTAATGCGCCACCTCGGCGACGCACAGCTCGACCTCGTAGGGCTTTGCCTGCTCGGTGAAGATGGTGCCCAGCGTCTGCGCGTAGACGTTGGCCAGTTGCCGGCCGCTGACGTCGCGCCGGTCATATGCGTAACCTCGGGTGTCGGCGTACTGGATGCCTCCGCGCCGAAGGCTGTCGAACTCGTTGAACCGGCCGACCGCGGCGAAACCGACCCGGTCGTAGATCTCGCTGACCTTCTGCAGTGACCGCGAGGGGTTCTCCGCGACGAAAAGCACACCGCCGGCATAAGCCAACGCAATCACGCTGCGGCCCCGGGCAATTCCCTTGCGGGCAAGCTCCGAACGCTCACGCATCGCCTGTTCGGGCGAGATGAAATACGGGAAGCTCATGAATCAGACCCCTTCACGAGTCAGCCCGCGGCGCTGCATTACTAGGACGGCCGCCTGGCCCGAATTCATCTGTGCGGGAACGAGTTTCGATCACCTCACGGGCCAGCCGCGCGACCCGCTCGGCAGCGACCTCCTGGGCGCCGTCGGCCTCGATCGCGACCGCGGTCGGGTAGATGCCGCGCACCAGGTCCGGGCCGCCGGTGGCGGAGTCGTCGTCGGCCGCGTCGTAGAGAGCCTCGACGGCCACCTTGAGGGCCGAATCCGCATCGGTCACACCGGCATAGAGCTTCTTCATCGAAGCCTTGGCGAACAGCGAACCGGATCCGACCGCCTGGTAGCCCTCTTCTTCGAGGTGCCAGCCGCCGGCCGCGTCGAACGACACGATCCGGCCGGCCGCAATGGAATTGGCATCGTCGATGTCGTACCCCACCAGCAGGGGCAGCGCCACGAATCCCTGAAGTGCCGCACCGAGGTTGCCGCGGACCATGATCGCCAGCCGGTTGACCTTGCCGGCGAAAGTCATGGGAACACCTTCGAGCTTCTCGTAATGCTCGAGTTCGACCGCGTAGAGGCGCGCGAACTCGACCGCGAGCGCCGCGGTACCGGCGATGCCGGTGGCGGTGTAGTCGTCAGTGATGTAGACCTTCTGCACATCGCGGCCGGCGATCATGTTGCCCTGGGTGGACCGGCGATCGCCGGCGATCAGCACCCCGCCCGGATACTTCATTGCCACGATCGTGGTGCCGTGCGGAAACGCGTCACCCGGTTGTGCACCGGCATGAGCCGGGCCACCGGCCCGCGGCATTCCGCCGTTAGGGAGTAATTCGGGCGCGTGCCGGCGCAAGTAGTCGGAGAAGGAGGAAAGGTCGGGCGAGGGCCAGGTCGAGGGCCAGGTCACTGTCCGCCCTTTTGGACATATGCCCGCACGAAGTCCTCGGCATTCTCTTCGAGCACGTCGTCGATCTCATCGAGCAGGTCATCGGTGTCCGCGGCAAGCTTCTCACGACGCTCCTGGCCGGCGGCACCGTCGCCGGTGAGGTCCTCGCCCTCGCCGCCGCCGCCGCGCTTGGTCTGTTCCTGAGCCATCGCTGCCTCCTGCTCTCATCGGCGGCCGGAAAGTCCCGCTGTCCCACCGGCCTCCACAGTACCGTCCGGGTCCGACTTCACCCCGGCGGTCCCGTTCAATTCGTGAGTTGCTCGACCAGTTCCACGGCGCTGTCCACCGAGTCCAACAGAGCCCCGACGTGGGCCTTGCTACCACGCAGCGGCTCGAGCGTCGGAATACGCACCAGCGAATCGCCGCCGAGGTCGAAGATCACCGAGTCCCAGCTGGCGGCGGCGATATCAGCGCCGAAGCGGCGCAGGCATTCGCCCCGGAAATAGGCCCGCGTATCGGTCGGCGGGTTGTCGACGGCGTCGAGCACCTGCTGCTCGGTGACCAGTCGTTTCATCGACCCCCGGGCCACCAGCCGGTTGTAGAGCCCCTTGTCCAGGCGGACGTCGGAATACTGCAGATCGACCAGCTGCAGCCGCGGTGCAGACCAGCCCAGGTTCTCCCGGTTCCGGAATCCTTCGAGCAGCCGCAGCTTGGCCGGCCAGTCCAGCAACTCCGCACACTCCATGGGGTCACGCTCCAGCAAATCCAGAACATGCGCCCAAGTCGCCACCACATCGGCGGCCCGCGGATCCGGGTCCCGGCTGTCCAGCAGTTTGGCGACCCGGTCCAGATAGATGCGCTGCAGCGCAAGGGCGGTCAGCTCGCGGCCGTCGGCCATCGCCACGGTGGCCCGCAGCGACGGATCGCGACTGATGACGTGGACAGCATGGACCGGGCGGGCGAGCGCCAGGTCGGACAGGTCGATCCCCTCCTCGATCAGGTCGAGCACCAGTGAGGTGGTGCCGACCTTGAGGTAGGTGGACGTCTCGGCCAGATTGGCGTCGCCGATGATGACGTGCAGCCGACGATACTTGTCGGCGTCGGCATGCGGTTCGTCGCGGGTGTTGATGATGCCCCGCTTGAGCGTCGTCTCCAGTCCGACCTCTACCTCTATGTAGTCGGCCCGCTGGGACAGCTGGAAACCGGGTTCATCCCCGGACGGGCCGATGCCCACCCGGCCGGAACCGGTGACCACCTGCCGAGACACCATGAACGGAGTGAGCCCGGCGATGACCGCGGAAAACGGTGTCTGACGGTTCATCAGGTAGTTCTCGTGGGTGCCGTACGAGGCGCCCTTGCCGTCGACATTGTTCTTGTACAGCTGTAGTTTCGCCGCGCCCGGCACGCTGGCGACGTGGCGTGCGGCGGCCTCCATCACGCGTTCGCCGGCCTTGTCCCAGATGACGGCATCGAGCGGGTCGGTGACCTCGGGCGCCGAATACTCCGGGTGGGCGTGGTCGACGTAGAGTCGCGCCCCATTGGTCAGGATCATGTTGGCCGCGCCGACCTCGTCGGCGTCGACCACCGGCGGCGGGCCGGAGGCGCGGCTGAGATCGAAGCCGCGGGCATCCCGCAGTGGGGACTCCACCTCGTAATCCCACCGGGTGCGCTTGGCCCGCTGGATTCCGGCGGCGGCCGCGTAGGCCAGCACTGCCTGCGTCGAGGTCAGGATGGGGTTGGCGGTCGGATCCGACGGCGATGAGATGCCGTATTCCACCTCGGTACCGATGATCCGCTGCATGCGGTAAGACTAGCCGGGTGACGATGCAGCGCCCCGGCGAGGAGGAACCGGGCACTCTGCGCGCGGCCGAACGCTGGTTCCTCGACCAGGGCCTGCCGGCGGTGCTGCCCAAGGATGCGCTGCTGCGCCGGGTCTGGGCCCGGTCGGCCCCGGCGCTGGCGGGTCTGGCGGCGATGGCGGTGAACTCGGTCATCGTGGTGCGCCTGACCGGACACCGCAGCATCGACATCAACGGCCGACCAAATTTCACCGAGGGCCTCGCGCTGGCGCTGCTGACGGTGGCACTGCCCGGTGCGTTGCTCACCGGTTGGCTGGTGTCCCGGCTCGCCAACCGTGGGCGGGTCGTCGCCGGCCTGGTCGCGACGTCCCTGGTCGCCATCGGTGTCATCTTCGGCGGACCCGGACCCCACCTGTTCGGGAGGATTCTGCTCTGGGCCGGCGCCTTGGCGCTGATCCTTTTTCTCACAGCCTCCGGCGCCGGTTCGATCCTCGGTTGGGCGGCGCATTCGACGCTGTCGAACCTGCGACAGGTGGCGGGCATGTTCGTGCGGGCACTGCCGGTGGTCTTGCTCACCTTCCTGGTGTTCTTCAACACCTACGTCTGGTTGATGGCGGCCATCGTGTCGCGCGGAAGGCTTTGGCTGGCAGTGGGTTTCCTGTTCGTGATCGCCGGAGCGTTTCTGGTGTCAGGCACCCTGGACCGGGTCAGTCCGATGCTCGAGTCACCGAGTTCGTTGGCCGGGGAGCATGCCGAACTGGCGGGAACACCGTTCGCGGACATGGCCCAACCGGCCGATAGTCCCCCGCTGTCGCATCGGGAACGCTTCAACGTGGCGTTCGTGGTCGGCACCTCTCAGTTGGGCCAGGTGCTGACCGCGGCCGGGCTGACCGGGGCGATCTTCTTCGCATTCGGCCTTATCCTGGTCAGCCCCGAACTGCTCGACGCCTGGACCCGCGACGAAGGCTCCCACGACGGCCGACTGCTCGGGATGACGCTGCCCATCCCCGACCCGCTGATCCAGACCACGCTGCTGCTCACGGCCATCACCTTCATGTACCTGTCCGCCAAGGCGGTGACCGACCGCGAGTACCGGGAAGCCTTCGTCGACCCCCTGATCACCGACCTGCAGCGGACTCTGCTGGCACG
>JAHBAP020000191.1 GCA_018500005.2 Mycobacterium sp.
GGCGAACAGCGTGGCGAACAACGCGATGAACAACATCGACCACCGCCGCGCGGCCCCGTCCCCCGTTGAGTGAGGAACCATGCAGACAAAGTGCGAGTAAACATCTGCAAGAGTCCTCATTCAACGGGGGACGGGGCCGCGCGGCGGTGGTCGATGTTGTTCATCGCGTTGTTCGCCACGCTGTTCGCCAACGTCTTCATCAACGGCGTGGCCTTTCTGATTCCGACGCTGCACCGCGACTTCGGCCTGGACCTTGCCCTGGCCGGCCTGATCTCGGCGATGCCGAAGTTCGGCATGGTGCCCACCTTGATTCCGTGGGGCTATGTGGTGGACCGCGCCGGCGAACGGTTCGTGCTTTGGGTGGGCTCGGCGCTGACGGCCGCGGCAGCCCTGGGGGCCGCGCTGTCGTCGTCGCTGGTGGTCATGTCGGCGCTGCTGTTCCTCGGCGGAATGGCCGCAGCGAGCAGTAACTCGGCCAGCGGCCGACTGGTGGTGGGCTGGTTTCCCGCCGAACAGCGCGGCCTGGCGATGGGGATTCGGCAGACCGCCCAGCCGCTGGGGGTCGGTCTGGGCGCCTTGGTGATGCCCCAACTGGCGCAAAACCACGGCATCGGCCCGGCCCTGATGTTTCCCGCGGCGGTGTGCGCGCTAGCCGCGGTGGTGTGTGTGGTGGCGGTGGTCGACCCGCCGCGGCCACCGCGCGCCGAGGCTCCCCCCGAGGACCTGGCCAACCCCTACCGGGGCTCGCGAATTCTCTGGCGGATCCACGCGGTCTCGGTGTTGCTCGTGGTGCCCCAGGCGCTGGTGTGGACGTTCGCTCTGGTGTGGTTGATGAGCGAACGCGGGTGGTCGCCGGCGGCTGCCGGCGTCCTGGTGACGGTCTCCCAGATCCTGGGGGCGTTCGGCCGTATCGCCGCGGGCCGGTGGTCGGACAAGATGGGCGCTCGGTTGCGTCCCATCCGGATCATCGCGGCGGCCGCTGCGGTTTCGATGTTGCTGCTGGGGCTCGCCGACGCGATCGACGCGGGCTGGAGTATCGCGGTGTTGATCGTGGCGTCGGTGCTGACGGTCAGCGACAACGGGTTGGCGTTCACCGCGATCGCCGAGATCGCCGGGCCGTTCTGGAGTGGCCGTGCACTGGGCGCCCAGAACACCAGTCAGTTGCTCATGACGGGGCTGACGCCGCCGTTGTTCGGTGCGCTGATCGGCACGGCGGGCTACCCGGTGGCCTTTGTGGTGTGCGCGCTGTTTCCGGTGCTGGCAATACCGTTGGTGCCGGCCGACCCGGACTCCAGAACCAATCGCCCGTCGTGACCGCCGCGACCGTGCACGCAATGCTCGGCTGCGGGGCGTGTCGGCGTAACGACACGCACGCTCGCGCGAAAGGGAGGCCGCTAATCTGGGGTAGCCGAAGTAATAACCGCGGGAGTCCGGGGCAACCGGTCTGAGAAGGTGGCATACGGCGCCGCCGACCGCCCAACCGTCCGGGTAATGCCGGGCAGGGAGCGTCGACTATGACTGTGCTTTTCACTTTGTGGGGCTACGACGTCACCGCGATCGAATTCGCCTCGGTGATATTGGCCTTCATCGCCATTGGTCTGGGAATCCGCGGAACCAGATGGACCTGGCCCTTCTACTTCCTGTCCAGCCTGCTCTACGGGTGGCTGTTCGTGGAATTCGATCTATTCGCCTCGGCCGCAATGCAGTTGATCTTCATCGCCGCGGCGATCTGGGGCTGGTTCTCCTGGGGGCGTGAGGGCGCCGAAGTGCCCACTCGGCTGGCCTCCGTCACCCGGATTCGCGGCGGAATCGCGGTGGTCGTCCTCTGGGCCCTGCTGGCGCCACTGCTGCAGCGCATCGGCGGGGCGGCCACCTGGGGCGATGCCTTCATGTTGGTCGGGTCGATCGCCGGTCAGCTGCTGATGGTGCTGCAGAAGATCGAGGCCTGGCCGGTCTGGATCGCAGTGAACACCGTCGGCGCGGCGCTCTACGCGAGCCAGGGCCTCTACTTCACCGCGCTGTTCTATGCGGTGCTCATTCCGATGGCGGTGACCGGTTGGCGGGCGTGGTCGGCGCGGGCCTCTGCACACGCGCCAGAAACGCAGGCGACACACAGTGCCTGAAATGATCTCGGTGGTGGGCGGGGAATGCACCGGGAAGTCGACATTGGCTGCGGCCCTTGGGGTGCGGCTTCCCGCGGTCGTGGTCTCCGAGCTCCTTCGGGATTGGGTGGACCAGCAGGGCCGGGTGCCGCTGGCAGCCGAGCAGGCCGCGGTGATGGCCGCCCACCGTGGTTCGGAGATCGAGGCGCTGCGGAAGGCCGACCGGACCGGCCTGGGGTGGGCGGTTTCGGACAGCGGTCCGCTGATGACCGCGGTGTACAGCATCCAGTACTACGACGACGACTCGCTGCTAGCGCAGGCCCTGGAGTGGACGGCACGCAGCGAGAAGGTGGTGTGGTGCCAGGACGACTTCCCCTGGCAGGCCGACCCTCAGCGCGACGGTTCGCAGGCCCGGTCGACGTCCCAGCAGATCCTCGCGTCGATCTTCGCCGAGCATCCGGAATTGCCGATGCTGGAAGTGCGCGGCTCCTTCGAAGATCGAGTCGAAACCGTTCTGCGCGAGGTGGTTTCGCCTTAGAGGCGGGCGCGGATACGCTCGCCGACCTCTTTGGTCGACAGCGTGCCCTTCCGGGTGGCCAGGTGGTCTGAGACTGCCTTGTCCACCCGAGCCGACGCCGCATCCTCACCGAGATGGGAAAGCATCAGCGCCACACTCATCACCGCAGCGGTGGGATCGGCGACCCCCTTGCCGGCGATATCGGGCGCGCTGCCGTGGACCGGTTCGAACATCGACGGGTTGGTGCCGGTGGCGTCGATGTTTCCGCTGGCGGCCAACCCGATTCCGCCGGATACCGCAGCGGCAAGGTCGGTGATGATGTCACCGAAGAGGTTGTCGGTGACGATGACGTCGAAGCGTCCCGGATCGGTGACCATGTGGATGGTGGCCGCGTCGACGTGCTGGTAGGCCACCTCGACGTCGGGGTAGTCCGCCCCCACCTCGGCCACGATCCGCGACCACAACTTGCCGGCGAACGTCAGCACGTTGTTCTTGTGCACCAGGGTCAGATGCTTACGCCGGGCACGCGCCTTCTCGAACGCGTACCGCACCACCCGAGTGACCCCGAAGGCGGTGTTGACGCTGACCTCGGTGGCCACCTCGTGCGGGGTGCCCACTCGCAGCGCCCCACCGTTACCGGTGTACGGCCCTTCGGTGCCCTCGCGCACGACGAGGAAGTCGATGTCGGGGGTACCGGCCAGCGGGCTGCTGACGCCGTCGTAGAGCCGGCTGGGCCGCAGGTTGACATGGTGGTCCAACTCGAAGCGCGTACGCAGCAGCAGACCGCGTTCCAGCACGCCACTGGGCACCGACGGATCGCCGATCGCGCCGAGCAGGATGGCGTCGTGACCGCGCAGTTCGTCGATCACACCGTCGGGCAGCACCTCGCCGGTGGCGTGGAAACGCTTGGCGCCGAGGTCATAGTGGGTCTTCTCGACACCGGGCCGCACCGCATCGAGAACCTGCAGTGCCTCACCGATCACCTCCGGGCCGATCCCGTCACCCGGGATCACGGCCAACTTCAGCGCGGGACTCACGAAAGATCCACCACCTCGAGCGTCGTCGCCTCCACGGCATCGCGGATGGTCGAGCGGACGTTGTCCGGCGCGTCACGGTCGAGACGCAGCATCACCGTGGCACCGCCGCCGGAGGTGTCCTGGCTCATCTGGGCGGCCTCGATGTTGACTCCCGCCTCGCCGAGCAAGGTGCCGATCTTGCCCAGCGCCCCGGGCTTGTCGCCGTAGTGCAGGATCATGTTCACCCCCTCGGCGCGCAGGTCGAAGCTGCGGCCGTTGATCGACACGATCTTCTGGATTTCCTGGGTGCCGGACAAGGTGCCGGAGACATTGACCGCCGAGCCGTCGGGGCCCACTACCCGGACATCGACCAGGCTGCGGTGGTTGGGGCTCTCCGAGACGGTGCTCAATTCGGCGTCCAGGCCGCGTTCGGCGGCCAGTGCCGGCGCGTTGACGAAGGTCACCTGCTGATCGGTCATCGTCGAGAACAGGCCGCGCAGCGCCGAAAGCTTCAGCACGCCAACATCTTCCGACGACAACTCGCCGGAAACCTGAACGGTGAGACTCTCCGGCGGCTCGGTGGCCAGGACGCCGACCAGCACGCCGAGCTTGCGAACCAGGTCCAGCCACGGTGCGACGTCCTCGCTGACCGCGCCGCCGGCGACGTTGACCGCGTCCGGAACGAACTCACCGGCCAGAGCGAGCTTGACGCTGGCGGCGACGTCGGTGCCGGCGCGGTCCTGCGCCTCGCTGGTCGATGCACCCAGATGCGGGGTGACGACGACCTCGGGCAGATCGAAGAGCGGGCTGTCGGTGCAGGGCTCGGTGGCGAACACGTCCAGACCGGCGGCGCGCACGTGGCCGCTCTTGATGGCGTCGGCCAGGGCGTGCTCGTCGATCAGGCCGCCGCGCGCGGCGTTGACGATGATCACCCCCGGCTTGGTCTTGGCCAGCGCGTCCTTGCCGAGCAGGCCTGCGGTCTCCTTGGTCTTGGGCAGGTGCACCGAGATGAAGTCCGCCCGGGCCAGCACCTCGTCCAAGGGCAGCAGTTCGATGCCCATCTGGGCGGCACGGCCCGGCGGAACGTAGGGGTCGTAGGCGATGACGTGCGTGCCGAACGCGGCCAGCCGGTGCGCCACCAACTGTCCGATGCGGCCCAGGCCCACCACGCCGACGGTCTTGCCGAATATCTCGGTGCCGTTGAACTTCGAGCGCTTCCACGTCTTCTCGCGCAGGGTCGCGTCGGCGGCCGGGATCTGCCGGGCGGTGGACAGCAGCAGCGCCAGGGCGTGCTCTGCGGCGCTGTGGATATTGGAGGTGGGCGCGTTGACCACCAGAACGCCGGCCGCGGTGGCGGCGTCGACGTCGACGTTGTCCAGGCCCACGCCGGCACGGGCGATGATCTTCAGCTTGGGTGCTGCCGCCATCACCTCGTCGTCGACGGTGGTGGCCGAACGAACCAGCAGCGCGTCGGCGTCACCGACCGCAGCCAGCAGCTTCTCGCGGTCCGGACCGTCAACCCAACGGACTTCAACCTGGTCGCCCAGGGCTTCCACGGTCGATTCGGCCAGCTTGTCGGCGATCAGTACAACAGGCAAACTCACGCGGATAGCCTAGTGGGCTGCTTTGGCGGGGTGGTGGGCGGGAGAATAACGGCATGGACGTGACCGTCGTGGGCAGCGGCCCCAATGGGCTGGCCGCCGCCGTCATCTGTGCACGAGCAGGCCTTTCGGTACAGGTCATCGAGGCCCAATCCACGGCTGGAGGCGGTGCCCGCACCCTGCCCGATCCGGAGTTTCCCGACGTCTCGCATGACATCTGCTCCGCGGTGCACCCACTGGCGCTGGCATCACCCTTCTTCGCCGAGTTCGATCTCCCTGCGCGTGGGGTGACGCTGGCCGTGCCGGAGGTGTCCTACGGCAATCCGTTGCTGGACCGTCCCGCGGCGATTGGATACCGAGACATCGAGCGCACCTGCGCTGAACTCGCCGATGGCGCGGCGTGGCGCCGACTGCTGGGCCCGCTGTCGACCGACTGCGAGGGCGTGGTCGGGCTGATGCTCGGAGACAAGCGTTCGATCCCGCCGAGCATCCCCGCGGCGCTGCGAATGGCGCCGCGCCTGCTCGCACAGGGCAGCCCCGCGTGGAGCGTTCTTTCCGGTGATGATGCGCGAGCACTATTCACTGGTGTTGCGGCACACACGATTTCGCGAATGCCCTCGCTGGTGGCCGCCGGCGCGGGGTTGATGCTGGCGACGCTGGGGCACGCGGTGGGCTGGCCGATTCCGGTCGGCGGCTCACAGGCCATTCCCGAAGCACTGCTCGCCGATCTACGGTCCCACGGTGGGGAACTAATGCTCGGCGAGGAGGTCACCAGGCCACCTTCTGTCTCTTATACACATCT
>JAHBAP020000565.1 GCA_018500005.2 Mycobacterium sp.
ACCCGGATGATGTTGGACGGCAGGCCCGGGGCGATCCGCCCGAAACAGTCCCGGTCGACGCTGAGGGTCTTGAGGTCGCGGGCGTTCACACCGATCACCCTGGCTCCGGCCTGCAACGCGCGGTCGGCCTCCTCCTCGGTGTGCACCTCGACCAGGGCGGTCATGCCGAGGGATTCGGTGCGGTCGAGCATCGACACCAATGCCGGCTGATCCAGCGCGGCGACGATCAGCAGCAGCATGTCCGCACCGTGGGCCCTGGCCTCGTGGATCTGATACGGGCGGACGATGAAGTCCTTGCGCAGCACCGGGATCGTCACGGCGGCGCGAACGGCATCCAGGTCGGCCAGTGACCCGTGGAAACGGCGTTCCTCGGTGAGCACGCTGATCACCCGGGCGCCGCCGGCCTGATAGGCCCGGGCCAGTTCGGCGGGGTCGGCGATCGGCGCCAACTCACCCCGCGAGGGGCTTGCCCGCTTGACTTCGGCGATTACCGCGATGCCCGGCGCGCTGAGTGCCTTGACGACGTCACGGGGCGGCGGTGCGGCCTCGGCGGCTGCCTTGACCTCGGCCATGCTGACGACCGCCTCGCGTGCGGCAACGTCAGCGCAGACTCCTTCGAGAATGGAGTCGAGCACGGTTGCCGAACTCATTGCGGGCGTTCCCCTCCTGCGTAACTGCGATCACGCCGATCTCCGAAAGGGTAGCGGTCCCCGACCCGACCCCCGTCACCGCCCCTCGGTGTCTCCGGTCGGGTCGAGACCCTCGTCGAGGGCATCCCAGAGACCGCGCTCGGAGAGCGCCTCGGTGGGCTTGTTTCCGGCCGTGCCCGTCGTCTCGTATTTGGTTGCGGCGTGGGCCTTATTGGCCGACCGCATCATCAGCACCGCCGCCGCCAACACCGCGACGGCTGCGACCATCGTGACCACCGCACCGCCCGGGTAACGCTCGCTGGCAACCAGGGTGGCCACCGGGACGTCGGCGAGTTCGGCGCCGCGCGGCGCGACATCGGGCAGCGCGAGCAGGCTGACGCCGAGATAACCCATCGCCAGGCAGACCACCGCCAACAACGAAGCGACCGCGCGCAGCAGCCACCCGCGGACGGCCAGTCCGGCCAGCGCCGCAGCCAGCAGCAACAGTGCCATTGGCAGCAGGCCGTTGGACCAGGCGGCACCGTTGAGGGTCGTGGTCCTCTCGGGACCCAAACCGTCGGCTGAGGTCACCGACACCCAGGGCAGTCGCGACGCCACCCAGAGCGCGGCCGCGGACAACACCAGCAGGAGTTGCGCGAGGCGGATCACGGGGCTCGCAACGTCTCGGCGGCGGCGATGGCGGCCAGCACCGCCTTGGCCTTGTTCGCCGACTCGGTGTACTCGTAGGGCCCGTTGGAATCGGCCACCACTCCTCCGCCGGCCTGGACGTAGGCGGTGCCGTCACGCATCAGGGCGGTGCGGATCGCGATCGCGAAGTCGGCGTTTCCGGCGAAGTCCAGGTAGCCCACCACTCCGCCGTAGAGGCCGCGGCGGGTCATCTCCACTTCCTCGATGAGTTCCATCGCCCGGACCTTGGGGGCTCCGGACAGGGTGCCGGCCGGAAAGCATGCTGTCACGGCGTCCAGCGGGGTGCGTCCCTCGGCCAGCAACCCGGTGACGGTGGAAACCAGGTGCATGACATGGCTGTAGCGCTCGATATGGCTGTAGTCCTCGACCCGGACCGTCCCGGGTACGCAGACCCGGCCCAGGTCGTTGCGGCCAAGGTCGACCAGCATGAGGTGCTCGGCGCGTTCCTTCTCGTCGGCCAGCAACTCCTTCTCCAGCAGCTGGTCCTCCTCCTCGGTGCGGCCGCGCCACCGAGTACCGGCGATCGGGTGGGTGGTGGCCCAGCCGTCGGAGACGGTGACCAATGCCTCCGGGCTGGATCCGACGATCGAAAACGCTGTTCCCCCAACCTCATTCGGGATGTTCACCAAGTACATGTAGGGGCTCGGGTTGGACACCCGCAGCATCCGGTACACGTCGATCGGGTCGGCGGCGGTGTCCATCTCGAAACGTTGGGAGGGCACCACCTGGAAGGCCTCACCCGCCTCGATCTCGGCGACCAGGCGCTCGACCACCGCGCCGTACTCCTCGATGCTGCGCTGAGAGCGGTGCTGGGGCTCGGGCCGGGTGAAGGTCGCCACCGTGGAGGCCAGCGGCTGGCCCAGTGCGGCGGTCATCACGTCCAAACGGTTGAGGGCCTCGTCGTAGGCCTCGTCGACGTGTTCGTCGCTGCCGTTCCAGTTGACCGCGTTGGCGATCAGCGTGATGGTGCCCTCGTGGTGGTCGACGGCGGCCAGGTCGGTGGCCAGCAGCAGCAGCATGTCCGGTAGGTGCAGGTCGTCGACGGCCAGTTCCGGTAGCCGCTCCAGACGGCGAACGAAGTCGTAGGCGAAGAACCCCACCAGGCCGCTGGACAGCGGCGGCATATCCGCGAGCGGACCGGTCGAGAGCAACGCCATGGTGTCGTGCAGCACCTGCAGGGGGTCCCCGCCGCTGGGCGCGCCCTGCGGGGTTGACCCCAGCCACACCGCCTCGCCGTCGCGCACCGTCAGGGCCGACGGCGACCCGGCTCCGATGAACGACCACCTCGACCAGGACCGGCCGTTCTCGGCCGATTCCAGCAGGAAGGTGCCGGGCCGGTTGCCGGCCAGCTTGCGGTACGCCGACAGCGGCGTCTCGCTGTCGGCGAGCACCTTGCGGGTCACCGGAACGACCCGGTGCTCGGCAGCCAGCGCGCGGAACTGCTCCCTGGTCGTGACGGGGGTGGATTGCACGGAGTTCATCTTCCCAGACCCGATCGGGCCCGGGATCCGGCCGCGCCCAAATCCGGCCGCGCCCGAATCCGGCCGGTAGCGTTGCCGTCATGAAACGTGGTGACCGCGTACCCGAATTCGAACTGCCCGATCAGACCGGCAAGATGCGCTCGCTGTCCGCGCTGCTGGCCGACGGCCCGATCGTGCTGTTCTTCTACCCGGCGGCGATGACGCCGGGTTGCACCAAGGAGGCCTGCCACTTCCGTGATCTGGCTTCCGACTTCGAGGATGTCGGTGCATCCCGGGTGGGGATCAGCACCGACCGGGTGGATAAGCAGGCCAAGTTCTCCGACTCCCAGCGCTTCGACTACCCGCTGCTGTCGGACGCAGACGGCACCGTGGCCGAGATGTTCGGCGTCAAGCGCGGGTTGCTCGGCAAATTCCTCCCGGTCAAGCGGGCCACCTTCGTGATCGACACCGATCGCACGGTGCTTGAGGTGATCTCCAGCGAGGTCAACATGGACACCCACGCAGACAAGGCGCTGGAGGTGTTGCGGGCACGGTCGTCTGCTTAGGCCTGCTCGTGGGCGCCCTTGGAACGTCGCTTCGGCAGCTTGGCCACGACCGCCACGAGGATGCTTCCGACGACCAGTCCGACCAGCGCCGACGCCAGGGTGTTGGCGCACCAGGCCAGCACGCCGCCCACCCCGGGGACACCACGCACGGACTCCTCCAGCAA
>JAHBAP020000479.1 GCA_018500005.2 Mycobacterium sp.
CGTACGGGGTGATCCGGTAGTTCGCGGCGTCGGCGGCCTCGGCGACGTAGAACTTGGCCGCGCCGGCGGCCTTGGGATCTTCGGCCAGCGGCGCGGCGGGGCCGGGGGAACCGATCACGACGGCCGACGGCTCGCCCAGAGCCCGGGCGGCGGTCAGGAGCTCGGTGGTGACCTTCTTCACCGCGCCCTCGGAGTGCTCGACGAGCACGAGTACTTCAGCCATTTGTGCGTCTCTTCCTCGAAGTCGATGTAGGGGGATGATCGAGCGGTACGGGTTGACTAGATGATCTTCTGGGCGACCAGGTACTCGGCGATCTTGGTGCCGCCCTCGCCCTCGTCGGTGACCTTCTCGCCGGCCGTCTTCGGCGGCTTGGGAGTCGAGGACAGCACGCTGGAGCCGGCATTGGCCAGGCCCACCTCGTCGGCCTCGACGCCGATGTCGGCCAGCGTCAGGGTCGCAACTTCCTTCTTCTTCGCGGCCATGATGCCCTTGAAGGAGGGGAAGCGCGGCTCGTTGATCTTCTCGTTGACGCTTACCACCGCGGGCAGGGTCGCCTCCACGGTGAACACGCCCTCGTCGGTCTCCCGCTCGCCGCTGATCTTGCCGCCCTCGACGGTGATCTTGCGCATGTGGGTCAGCTGCGGCAGACCCAGGTACTCGGCGATGATGGCCGGGACCGCACCACCAGTGCCGTCGGTCGCCTCGTTACCGGCGATCACCAGGTCGGTGCCCTCGATGGTGCCCAGCGCGCGGGCCAGAGCCCAGCCGGTCTGCACCATGTCGGAGCCGTGCATGTTCGAGTCGAGCAGGTGCACACCCTTGTCGGCGCCCATCGAGAGCGCCTTGCGGATGGCCTCGGTGGCCCGCTCCGGGCCCGCGGTCAGCACGGTGACGGTGCTGTCGCCACCTTCCCGCTCCTTGATCAGCAGCGCCTCCTCGACGGCGCGCTCGTTGATCTCGTCGAGCACGGCGTCGGCCGCGTCCCGGTCGAGGGTCCAGTCACCGGTGGAGAGCTTGCGCTCCGACCAGGTGTCGGGGACCTGCTTGATCAGAACCACGATGTTGGTCATGGCTTTCTCGTCCTCCTGGCAGGCGTAGAGCGGCCCGGGAAGGCCGCGGGGTTCACATCCGCTGAGCACACCATGTTACTGGTCGGTAACTTCTGGTGGATCGCCCCATAACGATAGCTTGCCGACGAGGGTGTTCCCGCAGGCCGGTCGGGACCGCTCGGGTTCGCGAATCGGGCAAGGCAGGCTAGCCTGCCTTGCGATGGACGCACACCTGACGGGCTCAGCCGGCCGCGACCTTCCGCTGACCGGTGAGCGCACCGTGCCCGGCCTGGCGGTGGAGAACTACTGGTTCCGCCGCCATGAGGTCGCCTACCTCCGATGCATCGATATCTGCGCAGTTCAGGATGTACTTGAGGCGGGTTGCGGCGAGGGCTACGGGGCCGATCTGATCGCCTCGGTGGCCCGGCGCGTGGTCGCGGTGGACTACGACGCGGCGACAGTGCAGCACGTGCGCGCCAAATACCCCCGGGTCCAGGTGTTGGCCGGCAATCTGACGGCCGTCCCGATGCCGGATTCCACCGTCGATGTTGTGGTCAATTTCCAAGTGATCGAGCATTTGTGGGATCAGCCACAGTTCATTACCGAATGCTTACGCCTGCTGCGGCCCGGCGGACGGTTACTGATCTCCACGCCCAACCGGATCACCTTCACACCGGGCAGCGACACCCCGGTCAACCCGTTCCACACCCGCGAACTCAATGCCGCTGAACTCCGGGAACTGCTGGAAAGCGGCGGCTTCGCGGTCGACGGAATGTACGGGGTTTTTCACGGCCCCAGGTTGCTGGAAATGGACGCCCGGCACGGCGGGTCCATCATCGACGCCCAGATCTCCCGAGCCTTGGCCGATGCGTCCTGGCCGGAGGACCTGCTGTCCGACGTCGCCGCGGTGCGGTGCACGGACTTTGAGATCGTCGGCGCCGGCGACCGGGAGATCGACGACAGCCTGGACCTGCTGGCGATCGCGGTGAAGCCATGAGGGTTCCCGGCCAGTTCACCCTCGTCCTGCACACCCACCTACCCTGGCTGGCCCACCACGGGCGCTGGCCGGTCGGCGAGGAATGGCTGTTCCAGTCTTGGGCGGCCGCCTACCTGCCGCTGATCCGGGTGTTGCGGACATTGGCCGCCGAGGGTCGGCAGGGGCAGATCACCCTGGGCCTGACTCCGGTGGTCACCGCCCAACTCGACGATCCGTACTGCCTGGACGGGATGAACCACTGGCTGGCCAACTGGCAGTTGCGCGCTCAGGAAGCCGCCAACATGCATACCCCGACCGGCGCGGCCGCCGGCACCGCAACCACGCCGGAGGCGTTGCGGCAGTTCGGAGTTCGTGAACACGACGAGGCCACCAGGGCGCTGGAGGATTTCAACTCGCTGTGGCGGCACGGCGCCAGCCCGCTGCTGCGGGAACTCATAGACGCCGGCACGGTGGAACTGCTCGGCGGCCCGCTGGCCCATCCGTTCCAGCCGCTGCTGCATCCCCGGTTGCGGGAGTTCGCCCTTCGGGAGGGCCTGGCCGATGCCGGCCAGCGCCTCGGGCACACCCCGGTCGGAATCTGGGCACCCGAATGCGCCTACGCCCCCGGGATGGAGCACGACTATGCCGCCGCCGGCGTGGGTCACTTCATGGTCGACGGGCCGTCGCTGCACGGCGACACCGCACTGGGCCGTCCGGTCGGCGACACCGACGTGGTGGCCTTCGGCCGCGACCTGCAGGTCAGCTATCGGGTGTGGTCACCGCGATCGGGCTACCCCGGCCACGCCGCCTACCGTGACTTCCACACCCACGACCACCTGACCGGCCTCAAGCCCGCCCGGGTCACCGGCCGCAACGTCGAAGCCGACGCCAAGGCGCCGTATGACCCGCAGCGCGCCGACCGCGCTATCGACGCCCATGTCGCCGACTTCGTCGACCTGGTCCGCTCCCGGCTCATCGGTGAGTCCGAGCGCATCGGCCGCCCGGCGCATGTGGTGGCCGCGTTCGACACCGAACTGTTCGGGCACTGGTGGTACGAGGGTCCGATCTGGCTGGAGCGGCTGCTGCGGGCACTGCCCGAAGCCGGTGTCCGGGTCGGCACGCTCAGCGATGCCAAGGCGAACGGATTCCTCGGCACCCCAGTGGAATTGCCGCCGGGCTCGTGGGGTTCGGGCAAGGACTGGCAGGTGTGGGCAGGTGAAAAGGTGGCCGATCTGGTCCAGCTCAACGCCGAGGTCGTCGACACCGCGCTGTCCACCGTCGACAAGGCGCTCGCCCAGACCGACACCATCGCGATGCGCGACCCGGTGGCCGATCAGATCCTGCGCGAGACACTGCTGACGGTGTCCAGCGACTGGCCGTTCATGGTGAGCAAGGACTCCGCCGCCGGGTATGCCCGCTACCGTGCGCATCTGCACGCGCACGCCACCCGCGAGATCGCCGATGCGCTGGCGGCCGGTCGCCGGGACGCCGCCGAGCGACTCGCCCAGGGCTGGAACCGGGCCGACGGGCTGTTCGGGGCACTGGACGCGCGCCGACTGCCCCGCGGATGAAGGTCCTGCTGGTCTCCTGGGAGTACCCGCCGGTGATCATCGGCGGCCTGGGCCGGCACGTCTACCAGTTGGCCACCGCACTGGCCGCCGCCGGCCACGAGGTGGTGGTGTTGTCGCGGCAACCCTCGGACACCGACCCTGCCAGCCACCCCACCACCGACACCCGCAGCGAGGGGGTGCGGGTGATCGCCGCCGCGCACGACCCGCACGAGTTCGAGTTCTTCTCCGACATGATGGCCTGGACCCTGGCTGTCTCTTATACACATCT
>JAHBAP020000537.1 GCA_018500005.2 Mycobacterium sp.
AGTTCCGGCGATGTGGGCGTGATCATTCAGGCCCTCGCCGACCGGTTCGCGATTAACATCGCCAAACATCCCCAGGACTGGCACATGCTCCAGCCGCTGTGGCTGGCCGACCTGAGTGAGAAGCGGCGCGCGTACCTCGAGGAAGCCTGATGCGCATCGGCATGGTGTGCCCGTACTCCTTCGACGTCCACGGCGGAGTGCAGGCGCACGTGCTGGACCTCGCCGAGATCCTGCGCGGGCGTGGCCACGAAGTGAGCGTGCTGGCGCCGTCCTCCCCGCATGTGAAGTTGCCCGAGTACGTCGTCTCCGGCGGCAAGGCGGTGCCGATCCCCTACAACGGGTCGGTGGCACGGTTGCGGTTCGGGCCGGCCACCCACCGGATGGTCAAGAAGTGGATCGCCGGTGGCGACTTCGATGTGCTGCACCTGCACGAGCCCAACGCCCCCAGCCTTTCGCTGCTGGCACTCATGGTCGCCGAGGGCCCGATCGTCGCCACTTTCCACACCTCGACCACGAAGTCGTTGGCGCTGGGCGTCTTTCAGAGTCTGCTGCGGCCGTACAACGAGAAGATCGTCGGTCGCATCGCCGTCTCCGACTTGGCCCGTCGCTGGCAGATGGAGGCGTTGGGATCTGACGCGGTGCAGATCCCCAACGGCGTGGACGTCGGTTCCTTCGCCTCGGCTCAGCCGCTGCCCGGCTACCCCCGGCCCGGCCGGACGGTGCTGTTCCTGGGCCGGTTCGACGAGCCGCGCAAGGGTATGGCGGTGCTGCTCGGCGCGTTACCCGCACTGGTGCAACGTTTTCCCGACGTCGAGATCCTCATCGTCGGACGCGGCGACGAGGAAGACCTTCGGGAGGAGGCCGGGGAGCACGCCGGGCACCTGCGTTTCCTCGGGCAGGTCTCCGACGCAGAGAAGGCCTCGGCGCTGCGCAGCGCCGACGTCTACTGCGCGCCCAACACCGGAGGTGAGAGTTTCGGCATCGTTCTCGTGGAGGCGATGGCGGCCGGCACTGCGGTGGTTGCCAGCAACCTCGATGCGTTCCGGCGGGTACTCGACGACGGCAACGCCGGATGCCTGGTGCCCGTCGAGGATTCAGACGCCCTGGCGCAGGCGCTGATCACCGTGCTCGGCGACGACACGTTGCGGGCCGGCTACATCGCGGCCGCCTCGGCGGCGGTGCAACGGTACGACTGGTCGGTGGTGGCCGACGAGATCATGCGGGTCTATGAGACGGTGGCCAGTTCCGGGATGAAGGTCGTCGTGGCCGGTACTTCTCGGACTGCCGTCTGATGGCTCCGGGGCTTTATTGGTCGCTGACCGCGGTCCTCGTCGCCGTCCTGCTGTTCACCCTGGCGTGGGCGTATCAGACCGCCAACCGCCTGGACCGCCTGCACGTACGCTACGACCTTTCGTGGCAGGCTCTCGACGCCGCACTGGCCCGCCGCGCCGTGGTGACACGCGCTATCGCCGCAGATATCGGGGACGTGCCGTTGGCCGTTCTGGCCGCAACCGCGGAACGCTCCTCGCGGCGGGATCGCGAGGCCTGCGAGAACGAACTGTCGACCGCGCTGAGCCACGTCGACCTCGACGACGTCCGGCCCGCACTGGTCGCAGAACTCTCCGAGGCCGAATCTCGGGTGCTGTTGGCCCGCCGATTCCACAACGACGCCGTCCGCGACACCCTGGCGTTGCGGGACCATCGGCCGGTCCGCTGGCTTCGGCTGGGTGGACATGCGCCGCTGCCAACCTATTTCGAGATCGCCGAGCCCGCACAGCGATGATGAAACGCACGTCCGCGCGGGTGATCCTGCTCGACGACGACGGGGCGGTGCTGCTGCTCTGCGGATCCGATCCGGCGATCACCGACGGCAGCGCGCCGCGCTGGTGGTTCACCGTCGGCGGCCGCGCCCGGCAGGGGGAGCGGCTGACCCGGACCGCCGTCCGGGAACTCGCCGAGGAGACCGGACTGCAGGCCCCCGCGGAGCGGATCGTCGGCCCGGTCTGGCGGCGCGAGTCGCAGTTCAGTTTCAACGGGGTGTTCCTGGACAGCGAAGAGTTCTACTTCGTCCACCGGACCCGGCGGTTCGACCCGTCGTCGGCCGGGCGGACCGCACTGGAACGTCGCTACATCCACGGCCACCGCTGGTGCGATGCTGCGGCCATCGACGAACTGGTGGCCCTGGGTCAACAGGTATTCCCGCCGCAACTGGCCGAACTGCTGACCGAGGCGCACGCGCTGGCCACCGCCCTGGAAGACCCGGGCGACCCACGGCCCATCGGCTGAATGGCCGTCCAACCCCTGCCTCTAGACTGGACCGGCACGAATTGAAGGAGCCCACAGTGGAAAACGCAGCTGCACAGACCGGCACGGGCCGGGTCAAGCGGGGTATGGCCGAGATGCTCAAGGGCGGGGTCATCATGGACGTCGTCACCCCCGAGCAGGCGCGGATCGCCGAGGCGGCCGGGGCCGTCGCCGTCATGGCCCTGGAGCGGGTGCCCGCTGATATTCGCGCCCAGGGCGGGGTGGCCCGGATGAGCGATCCCGATCTGATCGAGGGCATCATCGCCGCGGTCAGCATCCCGGTGATGGCCAAGGCGCGGATCGGGCACTTTGTGGAGGCCCAGATCCTGCAGAGCCTCGGGGTGGATTACGTCGACGAGTCCGAGGTGCTGACCCCGGCGGACTACACCAACCACATTGACAAGTGGAAGTTCACCGTGCCATTCGTGTGTGGCGCGACCAACCTCGGCGAGGCGCTGCGCCGGATCACCGAAGGTGCGGCCATGATCCGCTCCAAGGGGGAGGCCGGTACCGGTGACGTGTCCAACGCGACGACGCACATGCGGACCATCGGCGGGGAGATCCGTCGGCTGACGTCATTGTCGCAAGACGAGTTGTTCGTGGCGGCCAAGGAACTGCAGGCGCCCTACGACCTTGTGGTCGAGGTGGCCAGGGCCGGCAAGCTGCCCGTCACCATGTTCACCGCGGGAGGTATCGCCACTCCGGCGGACGCGGCGATGATGATGCAGCTCGGGGCCGAGGGCGTGTTCGTCGGCTCCGGAATCTTCAAGTCCGGCAACCCGGCCGAGCGCGCCGCGGCGATCGTCAAGGCCACCACCTTCTACGACGATCCCGACGTGCTGGCCAAGGTGTCCCGCGGGCTGGGCGAGGCGATGGTCGGCATCAACGTCGATGACATCCCCCAACCGCACCGGCTTGCCGAGCGCGGCTGGTAACCGGCGGGTCACTGGGTGGCGATCGAGCAGATCCTCGGCCTCGAGCAGCTCGAGGTCAACATCTATCGCGGCGCGGTCTTCAACCCCGAAGACGGTTATCTGTCAAGGACATTCGGCGGACATATCGCCGGCCAGGCACTCGTGTCGGCCGTCCGTACCGTCGGGTCCCAGTACCACGTGCACTCCCTGCACGGCTACTTCCTGCGGCCCGGGGACGCCACCAAGCCGGCGGTCTACCTGGTGGATCGGCCCCGTGACGGCTCGTCGTTCTGCACCCGGCGGGTCAACGCCGTGCAGAACGGGGAAGTCATCTTCTCGATGGGCGCGTCATTTCAGGTCCCACAGGAGGGCATCGAGCACCAGGACGCCATGCCCGTCACCCCGGCGCCGGAGGATCTGCCCGAATTCCATTCCGACGGAGGTCTGGCGCAGTTCGCGGAGTGGGACATTCGCCGGGTGCCGCGCGAGGAGTTGAATTCCTGCCCCGGGCAGGTGTCGCCGCAGCAGGTCTGGTTCAAGCATCGCGATCCGCTACCCGACGACCCGCTGTTGCACCTCTGTGCACTGGCCTACATGAGCGATATGACATTGTTGGCGTCGGCGCACGCCACCCACGAGGACGAACGGGCGCATATCGCGGTGGCCTCACTGGACCATGCGATGTGGTTCATGCGCCCGTTCCGGGCCGACGAGTGGTTGCTCTACGACCAGTCCTCGCCGTCGGCCTGCGGCGGGCGGGCACTGACCCAGGGCCAGATCTACAACCAGGGTGGCGAGATGGTCGCCGCCGTTGTGCAGGAGGGGCTGACCCGCTACAAACGTGGCTTCACCCCGGGCTCGGGGTGAGCGCCCCGTCGGTCGGAGTGTTGGCCCTGCAGGGCGACACCCGTGAGCATCTCGCCGCCCTGCGGGAGGCCGGCGCGCAGGCGTCCACGGTGCGGCGGTTGACCGAGTTGGCGGCCGTCGACGCCCTGGTCATCCCCGGCGGGGAGTCCACCACCATGAGCCTGCTGCTGCGCGAGTTCGGCCTGCTCGAGCCGTTGCGCGAACGTCTTGCCGCCGGGATGCCCGCCTACGGATCGTGTGCCGGGATGATCCTGCTGGCAAGTGAGATCCTCGACGCGGGCGCACCCGGCCGGGAAGCGACACCGCTGGGCGGTATCGATATGACGGTGCGGCGCAACGCTTTCGGGCGGCAGGTCGATTCCTTCGAGGGCGATATCGACTTCCGCGGACTTGACGGCCCGGCCCACGCGGTCTTCATCCGAGCTCCGTGGGTGGAGCGGGTCGGGGACGAGGTGGAGGTGCGGGCCCGGGTGGGCGAGCACATCGTGGCCGTCCGCCAGGGATCGGTGCTGGCCACCGCCTTCCACCCTGAGGTGACCGGTGATCGCCGGGTGCACAAATTGTTCGTCGATATCGTGACCGGCGGCACCTAGCCCGTCGCGAGCGTGCGTGTCGGCACAACGACACGCCGTGCAGGCGGTGCGTTCGCGCACGCTCGCTGCACTTGGACGCTGGGCTGAGCACGGTTATCGGGCCGGGGAAGCGTCACAGTAGACTCATCGGCGCATCAATCGTTTGAGCAGGTGAGGGATCAATGAGCGGCCATTCCAAGTGGGCGACTACCAAGCACAAGAAGGCCGTCATCGACGCCAAGCGCGGCAAGATGTTCGCCAAGCTCATCAAGAACATCGAGGTCGCCGCCCGCACCGGCGGCGGTGACCCGAACGGCAACCCCACACTCTGGGATGCCATCCAGAAGGCCAAGAAGACCTCGGTCCCCAATGACAACATCGAGCGGGCCCGCAAGCGCGGCGCGGGCGAAGAGGCCGGTGGGGCCGACTGGCAGAACATCACCTACGAGGGCTACGGCCCTAACGGTGTCGCCGTGCTGATCGAGTGCCTGACCGACAACCGCAACCGCGCCGCCGGCGAGGTCCGGGTGGCGATGACCCGTAACGGCGGCAATATGGCCGACCCGGGTTCGGTGGCCTACCTGTTCTCCCGCAAGGGGATGATCACCCTGGAGA
>JAHBAP020000031.1 GCA_018500005.2 Mycobacterium sp.
CGCTGAACGCTAGGCCCGACGACGCTGAACGCTAGGCCCGACGACGCTGAACGCTAGGGCCACCACCAACGCGGCGGCCCGCACCAGGCGCGAAAGCCGCACAGCTCTGCGCAGTTCCTCCGGCGTCGGAGCCGTCCCGTCACCAAGGGTCGGTCGGATCTCAAGTTCATGGCGGTACTGGGTGGGGCCGCCCAGCCGCACCCCCAGCGCCCCAGCGAAGGCGGCCTCCGGAACACCCGCGTTCGGGCTGGGGTGGCGGGAGGCATCGCGCCGCCAGGCCCGCAGCGCCCCGGGCGTCGATCCTCCGATCATCGGGGCGCACACCGCCGTAAGCACGCCCGTCAGGCGGGCCGGAATGTAGTTGGCGATATCGTCGGATCGTGCTGCCGCCCAACCGAATCGGGCATAGTGCGTGGAACGGTGTCCGATCATCGCGTCCAGAGTGTTGATTGCGCGGTAGGCCAGCACACCCGGGACCCCGGCCAACGCCGCCCACAACAGGGGCGCCACCTGCGCATCGGAGGTGTTCTCGGCCACCGACTCGCACGCCGCCCGGGCAAGCCCCGCAGCGTCGAGTGCCGATGGGTCGCGCCCGCACAGCGAGGGCAGCAGGTCACGCGCCCCGTCGATGTCACCGTCGGAGAGCCGGTCGGCCATGGCCGAACCGGTCCGCCCAAGCGTCGTCCCACCTAAGGCCATCCAGACGGCTGCACCGGTCAAGACAGCGGCCCCGGCGCCGTCGGGCACCCGGCGTTGCAGCACCGTACCCGCCGCGGCCAGGACACCGACCAACACCGCGGTGTGGGCAGTGCCCGCAATCCGGCTGTCCCGGTAGGTGTGCGATTCCAGGCCTGAGGCACACCGCCCGAATCCGGCCACCGGGTGGCGGCGGGAAGGATCGGCGAACACAAGATCTGCGAGAAAGCCGGCCAGAATGCCCACCGGCCGTGCCCGCCACCTCATACCGGCAGCGTCTCACACGTCATTTCTTGTCGGGGGCCCTACTTATCCTGTGCGCGGAGGGGGAACTAATGACTGAGACATGGCCTGAGTACCTGCGCCGCATCACCGGGGGGCAGACGCAGTCCCAGATCGCTGAGCGAGTCGGGGTCGGCCGACTGTCGGTGTGCCATTGGCTGCACAGCAAGACCAGACCCAAGCCGGAGACCGCCATGGCGGTTGCCCGGGTCTACGACCGCTCGCCGATCGAGGCGTTGCTGGCGGCGGGCTACCTCGACCCAACCGAAGTTCGGCTGCCCGTCGATAGCAGGTCCTCGCCGCAGGACCTGCCGGCCGAGGAGGTCGCCGCCGAGGTGCGACGCCGCCTGCTGGAACTGGAGCGGATCGCCTCGGCGACTTAGTAGGCCGGCTTCCTAGAAAACCACCGTCTGGTTGCCGTAACGGATGATCCGGTCCTCGCAATGCCATTGCACCGCGCGGGACAGCACGGCGCGTTCCACGTCTGCACCCAGTCGCACCAGATCCTCGACACTGTGGCGGTGGTCCACCCGGACCACGTCCTGCTCAATAATCGGGCCTTCGTCGAGGTCTTCGGTGACGTAATGAGCGGTGGCGCCAACAAGTTTCACGCCGCGCTCCTTGGCCCGCCGGTAGGGCGATGCGCCGATGAACGCCGGCAGGAACGAGTGGTGGATGTTGATCAGCGGGCAGCCGACCTGCTCGAGGAAGTTCGGACTCAGGATCTGCATGTAGCGGGCCAGCACCACGAGGTCGACGTTGCCGCGCAGCAGGTCCAGTTGGCGTTGTTCGGCCTGCTCCCGAACGTCCTTGGTGGCTGGCACGTGGATGAACGGGACGCCGAACGGTCGGACCTGGTCGGCCAGATCGGCGTGGTTGGCGACCACCATCACCACGGACATGTCCAGTTCGCCGCGTTGGTTGCGCCACAACAGATCCAACAGGCAGTGGTCCTCGGTGGAGGCCATCAGGGCGACCCGCTTCGGCTTGGCCGCCTCGGTCAGCCGATAGTCGATGGCGAATCGTTCGGCGACCTGCTCGACGAACGCGCGTTCAAGATCCGCCCGGGCCGCGGCCAGTCCGGGCAGATGGAAGATGGTGCGCTGCATGAAGATTCCACCGGTCTCCTGGGTGGAATGCTGGTCCAGCGAAATGATGTTGGCGCCGGCATCGGCGAGGAAGGTGGTGACGGCGGCCACCAGCCCAGGCCGGTCGGCACATCGCACCAGCAGTCGGCCGATGTCCTTGACCGGCAGCGCCGGCTGGCCGGGCGGGAACTCTCCCCCGCCGCCTCCGGTGGTCAGCATGTCCTCGCCCCGCCCACAGTCAGGAGCCCGAAGCCGTCTTCGAGCAAACACTGGCCGCGACTCTAGCAACGATCACGGGGTATCGGTGTACCCGGCCACGTCGATGATCTGAGCGATGAAGTGCTCTACCTCGCCGTCGGGTCGGCGGATGCAACTCAGCGACAAATCGGCGCGCACCAGGTGACCGTCGGCGTGCACGTACTGCTTGATCGCCCGGTAGGTGTCACGGCGGCCCGCGATGATGTCTCCGACCACCTTCGTTTCCTCGGCGATGGTCTGCGGCGCGGTGAGTTCCTGCCAGGTCATCGTGAGCATGGTGTCGATGTCATACCCCAGCAACGTGGCCATCGCCTGGTTGACCGAGACCAGCCGTCCCGCCGGGGTGGCCAGCGCGGCTGGGACGGCGGAATGGTCCATTAGTTGCCGGTAGCGCTTGTCCAGTTGCTCCGCCTCGAAGCGGGCGGTCACATCACGCCAGGTGACGGCGATCAGTTCGGCGCCGGCGCTTGTCGCACGGAGATCGAACCGCTGCTCCGCCTCGAACTCGAAATGCCGGTAGGCGAGATCGTTGATCACCAACGGTTCGCCGGTTCCGACACAGTCCGCGTAGCGTTCCAGCATCCCCTGGGAGCCGAAGTTGGGAATCCGATCGCGCAGGCTGCTGCCGACGACCTGACGCCGGGTCATTCCAGCCTGCTCACAGGCCGCGCGATTGGCATCACGGCAAATGAAGTCGATGATGCTTCCCTGCTCGTCGCGAACCGCTTCGAGCAGTACGACCGGATCCGGCAGCGCGTCGGCCCACACCCGCATGAGAACGACAGCACGGCGGGGCCCCCCC
>JAHBAP020000008.1 GCA_018500005.2 Mycobacterium sp.
GACAACAGCAATGGGAAACACCACAGCGGAGCACGCGGGGCACACGGAGCGCGCGGGGGACGCGGGTAACCCTCACAAGAACCAGGACAACAACTGCACAACCAGTGCGCGCAGCGGCCCCCGGGAAAACTCCCGGGGGCCGCGCCTGCTGCCTGTCGCTACTGCTCTCAGGAGATGTCTTCCAGCCGGTAACCCATTCCGCGCAGCGTGGTGAACCGGTCAGGACCCAGCTTCCGCCTCAGGTAACGAACGTAGACATCCACCACGTTGGAACCGGGGTCGAAGTCATACCCCCAAACATGGCTGAGCAACTGCTCACGTGAGAGCACCTGACCCGGATGACGCAGAAAGGTCTCGGCGAGCGCGAATTCGCGCGCGGAAAGGTCGACGGTGCGGCCGTCGACCTCGGCCTGCCGAGTGCGCAGGTCCAGCCGGAGCCCCCCACAGGTCAACACGGTCGCTTCCGGCGTCCGTTCGGTCGCCAGTCGCCGCCGAACACGGGCTAGCAACTCCTCGAAGCGGAACGGTTTGGCCATGTAATCGTCGGCCCCGCCGTCCAGCCCTGACACCATGTCCTGCACGCTGTCGCGCGCCGTGAGAATGATCACCGCGATCGGATTGCCGGCGGCGCGCAGCTTGCGCAATACCTCGAAACCGTCCATGCCAGGCAGGCCCACGTCGAGGACCATCAGATCGAATTCGCCGGTCGATGCGTAGTCGTAGGCCGTCACTCCGTCGGCAACCACGCTGACGGTGTAACCGTCGGCGGTCAGACCCTTCTTCACGAATGCCGAGATCCGCGCCTCGTCTTCGGCGACCAGAATTCGTGCCATCACTCTCCATCCGGGTTGGCGGGTATCACGATTGTGAAGGTGGCACCTTCGCCGGGCGCACTGTTCAGTTCCACTCGGCCTCCGTGCGCGGCGGCGATCGCCGAGACGATGCTCAGTCCGAGGCCGGCGCCCTCCGACCGGTGACTCCCCGTGGTGCCGCGGGAGAACCGTTCGAAGATCATGGTCTGGTCCTCCGCGCTAATACCCGGCCCAGTGTCGGCGACCCACAACCGCAGCCAGCCGTCAGCCACCCGGGAGCCGATGCTGATCCGGTCGCCCGGGGCTGTGTAGTGGCAGGCGTTGTCGCATAACGCCACCATGGCCTGTGTGATGCGTTGCGGATCGAGGTCCCAACTGGTCTCCGCTGCGGCATCCAGGGTGAACTCCCGGTCACCGAGGTGAACCACCTTGTCGAGGATCTCGTGGGTCAGTACACCGACGTCGACGGGCCGGGGTTGGACGAACGTCGGCGTTTCGGAGCGTGCCAGCAGAAGCAGGTCCGAAACCAGTCGATTCATCCGCTCCAATTCGTCGTCCACCAGAGCCAGGGTCTCGCGGATATCAGCCGGGTCCCGCGGGTCGAGCAACTCCAGATGTCCGCGGACGATGGTGATCGGGGTGCGTAGTTCGTGGCCGGCATCGTCGATGAAGCGCCGTTGAGCTGCGACCCCGGACTCCACTCGGTCGAGCATGCTGTTGATCGTCTGGATCAGGTCCTGCAGATCGTCGCCGCGGCGGTCGCTGTCCGAAGGGATCCGCTGGGACAGATCGGAATCGGTGATACGGCGGGCCGTCTCGGCGACATCGTGCAGCGGACGCAGGATCCGGCCGGCGGCCAGCCAGGCCCCGGCGGTGGCCAACAACAGGGTCGCCGCTCCGACACCGAGCATTAGGCGGGCGACCCCGTCGGCGCTGGCCCGCTCGGCATCGGCCCGGAATGCCGCCACGATCACCCCGGTCGACGGATCGCCGGCAAGCCGAACTGGCACCGCACGGTAGCGGATCTCCCCCAACTTGGACTGGTGGAACTGGCCGGCGGTCGGCTCGGTGACGGCGCCGACCAACGCGGTGAACGCGTGATCGTCGGCCAGTGCGACGATGCCGTCGTCGTGGCCGGTCGCCCGCTCGGCGGCGGTGCATTCGCATTGGTCGTAGTACTTGCCGTCGACGTAGCCGAGGAAGTACTCGTTGGGCCGTGCCGCCCGGTAGACGATCGCGTCGTTGATCATCTCCTCGACACTGGGGAACGGTTCGCCGGTCGTGCGATTGACCCCGGCCAGGGTCAGTTCCTCGAACTCGGCGATCTCGGATTCCAGCGCGCCGTCCATGCGCTGGTCGACCGACTTGATCAACAGCAACCACGTCGCGACGGTCACGATGACCAGGGCAGCCAGGATCAGCAACAGAACTCGGACCATGATCCGGGTTCGAGCCGTCCACTGGCCGGTAGCAGCGATCACGGTGTCATCATGCCTGTCTCAGGCGAGTTCGATGAGTTCCGCGTAATCCTCCGACCAGTGGTCCTCGGTGCCGTCGGGCAACAGAACCACGCGCTGGGGTTCCAGCGCCTCGGCCGCGCCCGGATCGTGGGTCACCAGCACCACCGCGCCGACGTAGCTGCGCAATGCGTCGAGCACCTGTTCCCGCGACCCCGGGTCGAGGTGGTTGGGGGGGTCGTCGAGCAGCAGCACGTTGGCGGTCGAGGCCACCAGTCCGGCCCGCGCCAGCCGAGTCTTCTCTCCGCCGGACAGCGTGCCCGCTGGCTGGTCGAGTTGGGGGCCGCTGAACATGAACGCGCCGAGCAAGCCCCGCAGGTCCTGTTCGCCGGTGTCGGGCGCCGCGTGGCGGATGTTCTCCCAGACCGTTGCGTTGTTGTCGAGAGTGTCGTGCTCCTGGGCGAAATAGCCGATCTTGCAGCCATGCCCGGGCTCGATGGCCCCGGCATCGGGAATCTCGGCTCCGGCGAGCACCCGCAGCAGCGTGGTCTTGCCCGCTCCGTTGAGGCCCAGAACCACCACCCGGGAACCGCGGTCGATCGCCAGGTCAACGCCGGTGAACACTTCGAGCGAACCGTAGTTCTTGGTCAGCCCCTTGGCCGTCAGAGGGGTCTTCCCGCACGGGGCCGGTGTGGGGAACCGGATCTTGGCAACCTTGTCGGCCACCCGTTCGGCGTCGAGTTCGGCGATCATCCGTTCGGCTCGGCGCAGCATGTTCTGCGCCGCGACGGCTTTGGTGGCCTTGGCCCCGAGTTTGGCGGCCTGCGCACGCAACGCCGACGCCTTCTTCTCAGCGTTGGCCCGTTCCCGGCGGCGGCGTTGCTCGTCGGTGGCGCGGGCGTCGAGGTACTTCTGCCAGCCCATGTTGTAGACATCGGCTTCGCCGCGCACCGCATCGAGGAACCAGACCCGGTTGACCACCTCGGCCAGCAGGGCA
>JAHBAP020000266.1 GCA_018500005.2 Mycobacterium sp.
GACGGCGACGCCGTCGCTGCCCTGCTCGAATCGGTGGGCTCGGACCTTCGGGAACTGGCTGCGGCCTGTTCCCAACTGGTCGCTGACACCGACGGCCAGGTCAGCGCCGCGGCGGTGCGCCGCTATCACCGCGGGAAAGCCGAGGTCACCGGATTCGAGATCGCCGACAAGGCGGTCGCCGGGGACATCGCCGGTGCGGCTGAGGCCCTGCGCTGGGCGAGGGCCGAGGGAGTGGCGGAGGTGGTGCTCGCCGACGCGCTGGCTGAGGCGGTCCACGCCATCGCCCGGGTCGCACCGCTGTCCGGAAATGCCTACCGGTTGGCGGGCGAGGTGGGGATGCCGCCGTGGAAGATCGAAAAGGCCCAGAAGCAGTCGCGGCGATGGTCGCGCGACACCATAGCGGTCGCGATTCGACTGGTGGCAGCGCTCAACGCCGACGTAAAAGGGGCAGCAGCCAACGCCGACTATGCCCTGGAAACTGCGGTACGAAAGATTGCCGAACTGGCGGGGAGCCGCTGATCTAACCGGCGAAACCGCAGATCAGAGCTTGTTGAAGGCCTGGGCCAGGGCCGACTTCTTGTTGGCGGCCTGGTTCTTGTGGATGACGCCCTTGGTGGCGGCCTTGTCCAGCTTGCGGCTGGTCGCGACCAGAAGCTCGCCGGCCTTGTCCTTGTCGCCCTCAGCGGCGGCGGTGCGGAACGCGCGGATCGCGGTGTGCAGCGACGACTTCACCGACTTGTTGCGCATACGACGGCGCTCGTTGGTGAGAATGCGCTTCTTCTGCGACTTGATGTTGGCCACGCGTCAGTTCCTCAATCTTGCAAGCTGGTTGTTCCAAGCTGGTCATTTCAGCACCGGGACTCCGAAGCCCTCGCGGCGCATAGCGAGAATACCAGTACCGCGGGCCCGGACTCAAAATCACAGCGTCTCAGCCTGCAGAAACGGCCGATGTGATGCAGCATGTGACGCGTGACCCTTCGTAGCGCGCGCGTGCAACCTGCCAAAACCGCCCGCAACGGGTCGCGGGCGGTCGCCGACGCCGACACCCACGCGACGTTCGGGGGATATCGCGAACTGGGATCCTACGGCGCCGCGTTCGACGAGATGTTCGACCGCCAGGGCCGGGTGCGAGCCCCCTACAAGGGCATTTACGCCGAATTGGCCCCCACCGACACCGAGGAACTCGGCACCCGCGCCGAGGCGTTGGGCCGGGCCTTCGTCGATCAGGGCATCACCTTCTCGCTGTCCGGCCAGGAAAGGCCTTTCCCGCTCGACCTGGTGCCGCGGGTCATCTCGGCGGCGGAGTGGGCGAAACTCGAAGCCGGTATCACCCAGCGCATGATCGCCCTGGAACGCTTCCTCGACGACGTCTACGGTGACCAGGAGATCCTGCGCGATGGGATCATCCCGCGCCGGTTGGTGACCTCCTGCGAACACTTCCACCGCGAGGCGGCCGGTATCAGCCCGCCTAACGGGGTCAGAATCCACGTCGCCGGCATCGACATCGTGCGCGATGCCGCGGGGACCTTCCGGGTGCTTGAGGACAATCTGCGTTCACCGTCGGGGGTCTCCTACGTCATGGAGAACCGGCGGGTGATGACCCGGGTATTTCCTAATCTGTTCGGCACCCACCGGGTCCGCCCGGTCGACGACTATCCCAGCCACCTGCTGCGGGCCCTGCGGAACGCGGCGGCCACCAACGAGTCCGATCCGACCGTTGTGGTGCTCACCCCAGGTCCGTTCAACTCTGCCTACTTCGAGCACTCGCTGCTGGCCCGACAGATGGGGGTCGAACTCGTTGAGGGTCCGGATCTGTTCTGCCGCGACAACGTCGTCTACATGCGCACTACCGAGGGGGAACGCCAGGTCGACGTCATCTACCGGCGCATCGACGACGAGTACCTAGACCCGATGCACTTCCGGCCCGACTCGATTCTGGGCGTGGCCGGGGTGCTGAACGCCGCACGGGCCGGCAATGTGGTGATATCCAGCGCGGTCGGCAACGGCATCGGCGACGACAAACTCGTCTACACCTACGTGCCCACCATCATCGAGTACTACCTCGGCGAGAAGCCACTGCTTGCCAGCGTTGACACGCTGCGATGCTGGCTCGACGACGAACGTGCCGAAGTGCTGGACCGGGTCGACGAACTGGTCATCAAACCGGTGGAGGGCTCCGGGGGATACGGGATCGTCTTCGGGCCGCACGCCACGGAGAAGGAACTCAACGCGATCCGCCGCAAGATCGCGGCCGACCCGCGCGGCTGGATCGCCCAGCCTGTCGTCCAACTGTCCACCGTGCCGACCAAGGTGGCCGACACCCTGGCCCCGCGACATGTGGACCTTCGGCCGTTCGCGGTCAACGACGGCGAGAAGGTCTGGGTGCTGCCCGGCGGTCTGACCCGCGTCGCACTGACCGAGGGCTCGTTGGTGGTCAACTCAAGTCAGGGGGGTGGCTCGAAGGACACCTGGGTGCTGGCCTCGCGCACCTCGGCGCCGGCCCGCACGGTCCCGGCCCCGCAAGTGGTGCGCACCCTTCCGGTTCCCGACGAGTTCGGCGGCGATATGCATCCGCTTCAGCAGCAGGCAATGACCGGACAACAACAACAACAGCAACAGCAGAAGGGGGACTGCTGATGCTCGCCCGAAATGCCGAAGCGCTGTACTGGATCGGCCGCTACGTCGAACGCGCCGACGACACCGCCCGCATCCTGGACGTGACGGTGCACCAACTTCTCGAGGATTCCACCGTCGATCCCGACCAGACATCACGAATCCTGTTGCAGGTTTTGGGCATCGAGCCCCCGGCATCCCGCCTGGAAATGTGGGCTCTCACCGATCTGGTCGCTTTCAGCCGCGGCTTGCCCAGCGGCTGTTCGATCGTCGACGCCATCAGCGCTGCACGGGAGAACGCCCGTTCGGCGCGCGAGGTGATTTCCGGGGACATGTGGGAGTGCCTCAACACCACCTACAACGCGCTGCCCGAACGGGAAAGGGCCGCCCGTCGACTGGGGCCACACGAGTTCTTCACCTTCGTCGAAGGTCGGGCCGCCATGTTCGCCGGGCTGTCCGACTCGACGCTGTCGCGCGACGACGGGTACCGCTTCCTGCTGGTGGGGCGGGCTATCGAACGCGTCGACATGACGGTGCGACTCCTGCTGTCCCGGGTCGGGGACAGCGCCTCGTCGCCGACATGGGTCAGCGTCCTGC
>JAHBAP020000496.1 GCA_018500005.2 Mycobacterium sp.
CTCGCCGCCCGCACCTGCAGGGCGTCGTCCATCAGCGCGCCAAGGTGATAGGAGCCGTCGGTCGGCAGCGAGGACGGCACATACCCACGCATGAACGGCGCGATCACCCGGTAGCCGGCGCCCACCAGATGCGGGGCGAGTTTGCGAAAGCCGTACGCGGTATCGGGGAAACCGTGCAGACACAAGGCAATCGGGCCGTCCTCCGGCCCCCAGGTGAGGGCGCGCAGTTGCACGGCGGGCGCTGTTACGTCGATCCAGCGCGGCTCGGTCGGCATGTCAAACCTCCTGATCGAAGCCGGAGATCATCCAGCGCCCGTCGACTTTATCCAGCGTGACCCGCACGCTGGAGTTCGTTTGCGTGGAAGGTGCGCTACCCACCGTCAACGTCTGGTCTACATAGGCCAGGACGACCGCGTGCCCGGAATCGGCGGACACCACCGCGGCGGCCGGGACTTTCGCCGATGCCGAGACGCCCTTCTGCTTGGCGTCGGGAATCACCACCGTGGTGATCAATTGGGTGTAGTCCGCCAGGAATTTTCCGGTCAGCCGATCCCGCGCGGCGGCCGGAAGATCCTTCTCTGCGGTCGCAGGCCGGTAGCTCAGGATGACCGGGATGGAATCTTGGGCGGCCTGCACCGCCTGCGCTCCGGCGGTCTGGGCAGCGCGCCGCGATGATCCATCCCACAACAGCCACGACCCAGCGGCCAACAGGACGACGGCCACCAGCAGCGAACCGAGCCGGGTGCGCGAGTTCACGGCACGAATTCCACAGCGGCGACTCTGAATTCGCCGTTGTCCTTGGTGACCGTCACCCGGGTTCGCCAAGTCTTGGGTTGCCGTTCGGGGACGCCCCGGTTGGTGGTCATCACCCTCAGCGCCACCAGCACCTGGCCGGAGTCCCCGTCGGCGGACTCCAGCCCGGCCTCGGTGACGGTGCCCACCGACGTCGATTGCGCCTTTCTGGCGGCGTCCTTGAAGCCATCGGCCTTCGTCTCGAAGTCCTCCCGGAAGGACCCCGTGGAGTTGTCGAGAATGCGCTGCACATCGACGTCGACCTGCTGATGGTCGATGGTCGTCAACGCCAGCAGTCCGTCCCGGCCGGCCGCCACCATCTGCGTACGCAGGCCTTCGGACCGGCGCACCTGCAGGTCACGCCAACCCAGCCAACCGGTGGCCATAACCAGGATGGCCAGGCCCGCGATGAGCGCTCGGCGCATGACCACAGCTCCTCTGCGCTCGGTGTGCCACTGCGCGAAAGGCTACCGACGCCCACCGGTAGCGTGCGATGGGCACCGGCTGGAACGGATGACCGACCGGGGAGGAGTCCCAGTGTGAGCGCAGACCTGCACACCGTGCAGTTCCGTGGGGATGAGGCCCACGGCGGCGGCCTGACGCTGGTCGCAGACGAGTGGAACCGCGGTGAGCCCGAGGCCACCGGGCGGCCGACGATCCTGATGTTGCACGGCGGCGGCCAGAACCGGTTCTCCTGGAAGAACACCGGACAGATCCTGGCCGATCGCGGCTTTCACGTCATCGCCCTGGACGCCCGCGGACACGGTGACAGCGACCGCTCCCCCAGTGCCCGCTACAGCCTCCACGCCCTGGCCCGCGACATCGCTGCGGTACTGGCGCAGATCGACCGACCGGTGATGATCATCGGCGCCAGCATGGGGGGACTGACCGGCCTGCTGGCCGCGGCCGAGGCCGGCCCGCAACGGGTGAGCGGGTTGGTTCTCGTCGACGTCGTGCCGCGGTACGAAACCGAGGGCACGTCACGTATCCGTGACTTCATGACCCGCCACGTGCACGGTTTCGAGAACCTGGAGCAGGCGGCAGACGCCATCGCCGCCTACCTACCGCACCGGCGGCGGCCGCGGAAGCTGGACGGATTAGAGAAGAACCTCCGGCATCGGGACGGCCGGTGGCACTGGCACTGGGATCCAGCCTTCGTGACCGCGATCCACGATGAGCCCTTCGCCGACATGGCGGAACTGGAGGCTGCGGCAGTCGGGCTCACGATCCCGATTCTGCTAATCCGCGGAAAACTCTCCGACGTGGTCAGCCCACAGGGTGTCGAGGACTTTCTGGCCAATGTTCCACACGCACAGTTCGTCGAACTGTCCGATGCCGGGCACACCGCTGCCGGCGATGACAACGATGCGTTCAGCGACGCGGTCGTCGCTTTCCTGAACCGTTGACTTTCGGTTTGCGACGCTCGTCCCGGGCGGATGGAGTGCAGGTCATCGCCAGGAAGTCGTATTGCCACAATCCTTCGAAAAATTTGAGTGCGCCGTCTTCGGTCTGCACCGGGTGTTCCTCACCGTCACCCGCGGACTGCTCGAGGATCTCGCGGATGCTGAGCACTCCGTTAACGCGGCGCACCAACTCGGCTCCCTCGGGGGTGAGTGCCACTCGCCAGTCCGGTCGGTATATCTCGACGCCCTCGAGCCCGCATCGGTGCCTGAACACCGGCACATAACTCAGCGCATCCGGGGTGGAGAAGCTGATGGCGTAGCTTTCCTTGGGCCGTCCCGGTCGGCAAGCGACGACGAAATGGCAGCCGTTGGCAGCCCGGAACCGGTCCATCACCGACCACTGCTTCGCGGGCGGCAACGCGCCGACCGCAATGCTGAACTCGTTGGGCGCCAAGTGCGCGTGAGGGTAGTAGGGCGCATTCATCAGCCAGGTCTGGAAAACCAGTCCCGCGCGTTCGGTGAGTTCGATGCACTCGTCGGCGGAGTAGGTCGATTCGCGACCGATGAGGAAGGTGTCCACCAGGCCCGCGTCGGTCTGCAAGTCTGGTGCGATGTGTAGGTAACTCCTGATCGGATGGTCCGGCGCCAGCTGCGTCATCGCCGCGCGCACCACACGCACCGATTCATCGTCCAAGCCCAGTCCAAGGTCGCGGAAGGCCGACTGCAGCAACGTGACGGCGAACCTGCCGTATTTCGCGTACACCATTGTCGCGACGACACCGTCCGGGCGTACGCACTTGGCGAGGGCATTCATACCCGCCTGTGGGTCGGCCATGACCATGAGCACCCCGGTGGATACCACTAGGTCGAATTCACGCCCGAGCGCGGGGAGTTCCTCGATGGGAAGCAGGTGCAACTCGAGGTTGTCCAGACCGTACTTGTCCTTGAGGAACTGCTGGTGGTCCAGTGATGCCTGGCTGATGTCGACCCCGACAACCTTGGCATCGGGGTTGGTGTACGCGAAAACTGCGGCCTGATTGGTGCCGCAGCCGGCGATCAGGATGTCCATACCGCTCTGGTAGCCCCGATCGGGCCACAGAATCGGGTGCGCGTGGCTTGGGTCGAAGCGCTCCCAGTTTCCTTCGAGCCACCCGGGAATATCAGTGATCGGCTCCGGGTAGCTCCACGCCTCATACTGCCGGTTAATCACATCGCTCCTGGGATCGCTGGTCATCGGCTGACGCTCCTCGACTTCATTGCCGTCCGCGGGAAGGCCCCGTCATCGGGACCCGGCAAATCCTAAACTGCCGATCCGGGTCTGAGTGCGGCATACGCTGCAGACTCGCGCGTTAGGCGACTGCTGCCCCGTCCGGCGACCCGGGGCCGGAAACCGACTTGGGCGGCATAGGAAGAACGACCACCAGCAGACTGCAAACGTTTAGCGGTGTCGAAGAAAGTTACTCGGCGGTTTCTGTTCCTCAAGCGCGGCAAGCCGTCGGGCGCTCTCCACCCGGATCAACGTCTGCAATCCCCGCCGGAGCAGTGCACCGCGTTCAGAGAACCTTCTTGACCACGCTCGACTTGAGCTGCATGCGACCCAAACCAGGGACATTTGCGTCGATGTCGTGATCGCCGACTCCATCGGAGATGAGCCGGATTCCACGGACCTTCGTGCCAGCTTTGATGACCCCGCCACCGCCGCCCTTGACCTTGACGGTCGTCGAGACGATCACAGTGTCTCCATCGGCGAGGACGTTGCCGACCGAGTCCTTGACCGTGGCCCCGACGTCCACCGAACCGACATCAAACACCTCATCCGCCGACCATTCGTGACCGCACATCGGGCACACGAGGAGCGCGCCCTGCTCGTAGGCGAACGCCTCGCCGCACGCCGGGCACGGCGGCAACTGATCTGACATTGCGGAGAACTCCTTGTTTGGCGGTTTGTCGTGGTTCAGCATTACCCATCACCCATGAGACATCACGGCCTAACCGTTGAACCGGAACTCCACAGAGATCCCCTCGGATGCGACCCGTTCCGTCAAAGATCGGCGATCAACTCGAACACGCGGTCAGGCCCGTCTCGCATGACGTTGTGTGGTGTGTCCCAGCTACGAACCATGAACTCATCGTCCGCCCGGGCTTTGGCGGTCATTGCAGCCAAAGGAGATTCACCGGGCCAGCCGGTGGCTTCGACGTAGATCTTTACGGGTACGGAACGCCACGCGCCGGTGAGCTTCGACGCCTGCATAAGGGTGGCCAGCGGATGGGGGCGAGCGCGGGCATCAAAGAAGGGCAGTGGGTCGACAAAGGCTCCGGTGCGGGCCGATCCGGTCACGTACCAGGCATGCTCTTCGTCGTTGGTCATCGACCAGCTCGAGTCACCGTCCTCTGGGATCAGAGCGTCGAGATACACCAAGGCACGGACCCGGTCAGGCACGGCATCGGCTACCCCGCTGATGATGCTGCCTCCGTAACTGTGGCCTACCAGTACGGTGTCGCGTCCATCGCTCACGCCGGATTCAACCGGCACCGCGCCTAGTGCCGCGACAGCTTGTGCGACGTGGTCATCGAGGTTGATCGACTGGCGCGGCGTTCCAGCATCGGGGTCGAGGCCGAGCGGAGTGACAGCTACGACCGTGTGGCCCTGGACCGAGAGTTTCTCGACGAGAGGCTCCCACCACCAGCCGCCGTGGTTCATTCCGGGTACCAGCAGATAGGTGGTCATAGAGCAGCTTTCTCAGTGTTTGGACTGGTTCCCTGACGTTGCTTGGAACCGGAACTCCACCACGTCGCCGTCGGCCATGACGTAGTCCTTGCCCTCCATGCGGACCTTGCCGGCCGCTTTGGCCGCGGCCATCGAACCAGCGGCGGTCAGGTCCTCGAAGGACACCACCTCGGCTTTGATGAAACCCTTCTCGAAATCGGTGTGGATCACCCCGGCGGCCTTCGGCGCGGTGTCGCCCCGGTGAATCACCCAGGCGCGGGCCTCCTTGGGTCCGGCGGTCAGGTAGGTCTGCAGGTTGAGCGTGTGAAAGCCGGCGCGCGCCAAGGCATCCAGGCCACGCTCATGCTGTCCGATTGACTCGAGCAGTTCGGCGGCCGACTCGTCGTCGAGTTCCTGGAGTTCGGCCTCGATCTTGGCGTCGAGGAAGACCGCATCGGCCGGGGCTACCAGCGCACGCAACTCGGCGATCTTGGCATCGTCGCCCAACACCGACTCGTCGGCGTTGAACACATAGAGAAAGGGCTTGGGGGTCAACAGGTTCAGTTCCCGCAGGGACGCGGTGTCGACCTTGGATCCCGCGGCGAACAGGGTGGTGCCCTCGTTGAGGATCGCCTGCGCGGCGACCGCCGCTTCGTGAACCGGCTTGCGGTCCTTGTTGTTACGGGCTTCCTTCTCCAGCCGGGGCAACGCCTTTTCCAGGGTCTGCATGTCGGCCAGGATCAGTTCGGTCTCGATCACCTCGATATCCGAGCGGGGGTCGACCTTCCCGTCGACGTGGACCACGTCGTCGTCGGCGAAGACCCGGACCACCTGACAGATGGCGTCACACTCACGGATATTGGCCAGGAACTTGTTGCCCAACCCGGCGCCCTCAGAAGCGCCCTTGACGATCCCGGCGATGTCGACGAAGGTGACCGGCGCGGGCAGTTGTCGTTCAGACCCGAACATCTCCGCCAATCGGGCCAGCCGCGGGTCGGGCAGCGGCACGACACCTTCGTTGGGTTCGATGGTGGCGAACGGGTAGTTGGCCGCCAGGACATTGTTGTGGGTCAGTGCGTTGAACAACGTCGACTTCCCGACGTTGGGCAGACCCACGATCCCCAGACTCAGACTCACGGGGGTGAGTGTAGAAGGCCGCCCCAACCGCGGATTCCGGTCAGGCACGCCAGCGCACGCTGCCAGGTTCGGCACGGGGTGAACCGGTACGGTCTAGGGATGCCAAATCAGCGGAGGGCCGCGGCCGATGCGCGCGCCCAAGTCGCTACCGCCGCGGGGGTGTCCTGGTGGGGCGCGGTGCTGATCGCGGTGACCGCCACGCTGATCGGACTGGCCATCGAAACGGGCCTCGGGCACAAGGAACTCGGCGGTGTTTTCGCCACCTTCTATGCCCTTGGTTGTTTTGCCGCGGTGCTGGCGGTGCGGCAGTCCGCCATCTTCACCGCGGTCATCCAGCCGCCTTTACTGTTGTTCGTCGCGGTGCCGTTGGCCTACTACCTGTTCCACGAATCGGCATTCGGCGGCCTCAAGGACATCCTTATCACCTGCGGGTATCCACTGATCGAACGTTTTCCGCTGATGCTGTTCACCGCGGCGGCGGTGTTGCTGATCGGATTGGTCCGGTGGTACCGGTCGATGTCGGTGCCGGGCCGTCCGCAGGCCGCCACCGCCCACCCCCAGCGGCCCGGACTGCTGGCCGCGATGTCGACCAAGCTGGCCTCGGCCTTCGCCGGGAACGGCTCCGTGGACGAAGATGCCGGCTCCCGCC
>JAHBAP020000277.1 GCA_018500005.2 Mycobacterium sp.
GTGTCGGGCGGATCTCCGCTGCCCGGATTCTCCGACCCCGTCGGCCTAGTCTCGAAAGCTGATCGGACGGCCGCCCACAGCTTCGCCCCGCCGGCCCCGCGTACCGGATCGGCTGCCCGCCGACGCGGGCACCTGCGAGTTCTTCCGGACCCGGGCGACTGAGTCTCGGCTCCCCGATGAGCCGGGCCACCGGGTACGGATGGAAGGCTAGGCTTGACGGCCGGTAGTTTTCGTCCTTCCCTAGGAGCGCCCATGCCCAGGTCCGCCGCCGACGTGCGCCGCGTGATCAAGGCCTACGACGTGCGTGGTCTGGTCGGCAAGGAGATCGACGAGGCGTTCGTCTCCGAAGTCGGATCGGCCTTCGCGCGATTGATGCGCACCGAGGCCGCCGACGGCAGTTCGCGGGTGGTCATCGGCTACGACATGCGCGAGAGTTCCCCGACGCTGGCCGCCGCCTTCGCCGAAGGGGTCACTTCCCAGGGCCTGGACGTGTTGCGCATCGGACTGGCCTCCACCGACGAGTTGTACTTCGCCTCCGGTCTGCTCGACTGCCCCGGCGCCATGTTCACCGCCAGCCACAACCCGGCCGCCTACAACGGCATCAAAATGTGCCGGGCGCAGGCCAAGCCGGTGGGGGAGGACACCGGACTGGCGGTGATCCGCGACGAGGTGATCGCCGGGGTCCCGGAGTGGGATGGGCCGCGCGGAACCATCGGTGACCGCGACGTGCTCGCCGACTACGGGATCTTCCTGCGCTCCCTGGTCGATGTCGGGTCGCTACGGCCGCTGCGGGTCGCCGTCGACGCCGGGAACGGAATGGCCGGGCACACCACCCCCGCCGTGCTGGGTGAGGTAGCGGGCCTGACCCTGCTTCCGCTGTACTTCGAACTCGACGGGTCCTTCCCCAACCACGAAGCCAACCCGCTGGAACCCGCCAACCTCGTCGACCTACAGAACTTCGTCCGCGAGACCGGCGCCGACATCGGACTGGCCTTCGACGGCGATGCCGACCGCTGCTTCGTCGTCGACGAACTCGGGCAACCGGTGTCGCCCTCGGCGGTCACCGCCCTGGTCGCCGACCGCGAACTCGCCCGCGAACCGGGCGCGACGGTGATCCACAACCTGATCACTTCGCGGGTGGTGCCGGAGTTGATCGCCGAACGGGGCGGAACGCCGGTGCGCTCGCGGGTCGGGCACTCCTACATCAAGGCGCTGATGGCCGACAGCGGTGCCATCTTCGGCGGCGAGCATTCAGCGCACTACTACTTCCGGGATTTCTGGGGCGCCGACTCGGGCATGCTGGCCGCGCTGCACGTGCTGGCCGCCCTGGGCGGGCAGGACCGGCCGCTGTCGGAACTGATGCGGGAGTACCAGCGCTACGCGGCCTCGGGCGAGATCAACTTCCGCGTAGAAGACGCACCGGCATGTGTTGCGGCGGTCCTGGATTGTTTTGCACCGCAGACTGTTTCGACCGATCACCTGGACGGTGTCACCGTCGACCTCGGTGACGGAGCCTGGTTCAACCTGCGCACCTCCAACACCGAACCGCTGCTGCGGCTCAACGTCGAGGCCCGCACCCCCGGAGAGGTCGCCGCAATCGTCACCCGGGCCGCCGATGAGATCGGCGAGCGCAGCAAGGCGGGGGCGTGAGCTCAGCGCAGGCGACAGTGGATCTCGACGACACCGACGGGCTGCTGGACGCGGACCGCGACGGACTGCTGCGCTCCGCGGCGTTGGCCGGCGCGCAGGTTCGGGCGGTCGCCTCGGCGGTGGAAGAGGGGGCCCTGGAATCGGTCATCGGGGACCACCGGCCCCGGACGGTGATCTGGCTGGCCGGGCGCGGGCCGGCGCAGACCGCCGGCGCCATGCTTTCCGCCGCGCTCGGCGGGGTGGCGGGCGAACCCCTGGTGGCGGCCTCCGAAGCACTGCCCTGGATCGGTCCGCTGGACGTTCTTGTCGTCGCCGGGGACGACCCGGGGGATCCGACTCTGGTCGCTGCCGCGGCCACCGCGGTGCGCCGCGGAGCGCGGGTCGTGGTCGCCGCTCCCTACGAGGGCCCACTGCGGGACGCCACCGCCGGACGTTCCGCGGTACTGGCCCCCCGACTGTGGGTGCACGAGGAATTCGGGTTGAGCCGCTACCTGGCCGCAGGGTTGGCGGTCCTGGCGGCGGTGGACGCCGGCTTGTCCACCGATCTCAACGCCCTGGCCGATGAACTGGACGCCGAGGCGTTGCGCAACGGGGTTTCCCGCGAAGTCTTCACCAATCCGGCCAAAGCACTGGCCGAGAGGATGACCGGACGACCGGTGGTGCTGGCCGGTGATTGCCCGGCAACCGTGGCGTTGGCCCGCCACGCCGCGGCCGTGTTGCTACGGATGGCGGGCCGGCCGGTGGGAGCCGTCGGGTTGGCCGACGCGGTAGTGGCGGTGCGGGTAGCGGCGGCCGCCGGGTTCGCCGACCCGGTGTTCCATGACGAGGAGATCGACGGGCCGCTGCCCAGCCGGCCGCGGGTGCTGGCGTTGACCCTCGATGCCGAGCGCACGGTGCTGTCCGCCCGTATCGCCGGAATCGACGGCGTTGATTTGGTGGGTGTCGAGGACGTCGGCGAGGCAGGATCTGTCCCGGCGGGTAACGCCCGCGCCGAACAACAGCTGGCCACCCTGGCGGTCCGGCTGGAAATGGCGGCGGTTTATCTGAGATTGGCAGGGGGATAGTTCAGTCGTGCAGTTGTTACGGGGAGCCATCCGAACCTACGCGTGGGGATCACGCACGGCGATCGCCGAATTCACCGGCCGGCCGGCGCCGACGGCGCACCCGGAGGCCGAACTGTGGCTCGGCGCTCACCCGGGCGATCCGGCCCGGCTTGAAGGCTCCGACGGGGAGACCTCACTGCTGGACGCGATCGCCGCGGACCCCGAAGGTGAACTCGGCCCGGCGGTGCGGGAACGATTCGGCGACGTCCTCCCGTTCCTGGTGAAGGTGCTCGCCGCCGATGAGCCGTTGTCGCTGCAGGCCCATCCCAGCGCCGAGCAGGCGGTGGAGGGCTTCGACCGCGAGAACCGTGCCGGGGTGCCGGTGAACTCGCCGGTACGCAACTACCGTGACCGCAACCACAAGCCCGAAATCCTGGTGGCGCTCAGTGATTTCGCCGCACTTGCCGGCTTCCGTTCGGCCGCCCGGTCGGTGGCGCTGATGAAAGCCCTTGCGGTGCCCGGGTTGGACCCCTACATGGCACTGCTCGACGACCGGTCCGACGCAGCCGGGCTGCGTGCCCTTTTCACCACCTGGATCACCGCTCCGCAACCCGACATCGACGCGCTCATTCCCGCCGTTCTGGAAGGTGCCGTCGGCTACATCCGTTCGGGCGCAAAAGAATTCGCCGAGGAAGCCCGAACGATCCTGGAACTCGGCGAGCGCTACCCGGGGGATGCGGGCGTGTTGGCCGCGCTGCTGCTAAACCGGATCAGCCTGGCCCCCGGCGAGGGGATTTTCCTTCCCGCCGGCAATCTGCACAGCTATCTGCACGGGGTTGGCATGGAGGTGATGGCCAACTCCGACAACGTGCTGCGAGGTGGCCTCACGCCCAAACACGTCGACGTCCCCGAACTGCTGCGAGTTCTCGACTTCAACCCGGTCCCGGACGCCCGGGTGGGCACCCGCCGGGAGGGGATCGAATTGATCTACCGGACACCGGTGCCCGAGTTCGCAGCCGCCATGCTGACCCTGGACGGCGACCACCTCGGCCACGAGATCGACGCCCCGTCTCACCACGACGGGCCGCAGATCCTGGTGTGCACGGAGGGCTCGGTGATCGCCCGGGCGAAGTCCGGCGAACTGCGGATCGACCGCGGCCAGGCGGCGTGGGTGGCTGCCGACGACGGACCGATCCGATTGGAAGCCTCCGAACCGAGCAGGTTGTTCCGCGCGACAGTCGGCCCCGCCGTCGGCTCCTGACGGCTCGGCAAGGATCTGCCTCGAACCCGACCTCGACCGCTCCCCGTCCCGGTAGCGTCTGCGGCCATGAAGTTGGCCGCGAGAACCAAGTCGGTGGAACAGTCCATCCGGGACACCGACGAACCATCCACCCGACTCCGTAAGCAACTCACCTGGTGGGATCTCACCGTCTTCGGCGTCTCGGTGGTAGTCGGTGCCGGCATCTTCACCGTCACCGCGACGACGTTCGGCAACATCACCGGCCCGGCGCTGTCGGTTTCGTTCGTCATCGCCGCGATCACCTGCGCGCTGGCCGCACTGTGCTACGCCGAGTTCGCCTCCACTCTGCCGGTCGCCGGCAGCGCCTACACCTTCTCCTATGCCACCTTCGGTGAGTTCATGGCCTGGATCATCGGCTGGGACCTCATCCTCGAGTTCGCCGTCGGCGCGGCGGTGGCCGCCAAGGGCTGGTCGAGTTATCTGGGTACGGTGTTCGGCTTCGCAGGCGGAACCGTCCACCTGGGCGGATTCGAATTCGATTGGGGCGCATTGCTTATCGTCGCCGTCGTCGCCACCCTGCTAGCCCTCGGCACCAAGGTGTCCTCGCATTTCTCGGCCGTCATCACTGCGATCAAGGTCGCCGTCGTCCTGTTGGTCATCGTCGTCGGGTCGTTCTACATCAAGCCGGCGAACTTCTCGCCGTTCATTCCCCCGACCGAGACCGGCAGGGGTGCGGCCGGGACGGGTGTCGACCAGTCGGTGTTCTCGCTGCTCACCGGGGGAGGTGGCAGCCACTACGGCTGGTACGGCGTGCTGGCCGGCGCCTCCATCGTCTTCTTCGCCTTCATCGGATTCGATGTGGTCGCCACCACCGCCGAGGAGACCAAGAATCCGCAACGCGATGTCGCCCGCGGCATCCTGGCGTCGTTGGCAATAGTGACCGTCCTCTACGTTGCGGTCTCCGTCGTGCTGTCCGGCATGGTCAGCTACACCGAACTGCGCGACAGCAGTGGCGGCCACGCCAACCTGGCCACCGCGTTCTCCCTCAACGGGGTGGACTGGGCCGCCAAGATCATCTCCATCGGTGCCCTGGCCGGCCTGACCACCGTGGTGATGGTGCTGGTGCTCGGACTGTCCCGGGTGATGTTCGCGATGGCCCGCGACGGCTTGTTGCCGCGCGGCCTGGCGATGACCAACGAACGTGACGCCCCGGTGCGGGTCACCGTCGTGGTCGCGATTCTGATCGCGGTCGCAGCGACCGCCTTCCCTATGTCCAAGCTGGAAGAGATGGTCAACGTCGGGACGCTGTTCGCCTTCGTGCTGGTGTCGGCCGGGGTGATCGTCCTGCGCCGCACCCGGCCCGATCTCAACCGCGGGTTCCGCGCGCCGTTCGTCCCGGCCCTGCCGATCCTGTCGATCCTGGCCTGCGGGTGGCTGATGCTGAATCTGACCGTCCTGACCTGGATCCGGTTCCTGGTCTGGATGGCGGTCGGCATCGCGGTGTACGCGTTCTACGGCTACCGGCACTCGGTGCTCGGCCGGCGACTCGCCGAACCGGTGGCGGCCCGGTAGGCGCGGTACGTGGACCAGTTGCGCGACGGCGTCCTGGACGCCATGCGTCAGGAGTTGCTGACCAAGGACTGGTCGGCGATCACCCTCTCCGACGTCGCGCGCACCGCGGGGGTCAGTCGCCAGACCATCTACAACGAGTTCGGGTCACGGCAGGGCCTCGCCCAGGGCTACGCGCTGCGATTGGCGACCCGCCTGGTCGATGCCGTCGCCGGCGCCATCGAGGCTCACGTCGGTGACCTCCACGCGGCCTTTCTCGACGGGTTCCGGGCCTTCTTCAGCGCCTCGGCCGCCGATCCGCTGGTCATCTCGCTGCTGTCCGGTGAAGCCAAACCGGACCTGCTACAGATCATCACCACCGACAGCGCCCCGATCATCACGCACTGCTCGGCCCGCCTCGCCGCGGTGATCACCGGTAGCTGGGTGCAGGCCGGGGAGGCCGACGCCGGGGTGCTGGCGCGGGCCATCGTGCGCCTTGCCATGAGTTACGTGTCGATGCCGGCTCAGAGCGAGTTCGGGGCCGACCACGATGTGCCCGCCGACCTGGCCCGGCTGATGACGCCGTTTGCCGAGCGGTACGCCGGCCGCGGCGGTGGAGCAAAAGCCCCGATTCCGTGATTCGGGCCGGGTCCGGTTACCGTAATCGCCATGACTTCTGGCCTGACCATGACTGCAGACTCCCGCAACGGCATCGATTTCAAGGTCGCTGACCTGTCGCTGGCCGAGTTCGGCCGCAAGGAGATCCGGCTGGCCGAGCACGAGATGCCGGGCCTGATGTCGCTGCGTCGTGAGTATGCCGACGTCGCCCCGCTCAAGGGTGCTCGGATCTCGGGTTCGTTGCATATGACCGTGCAGACCGCGGTGCTGATCGAGACCCTCGTCGCGCTCGGCGCCGAAGTCCGCTGGGCCTCCTGCAACATCTTCTCCACCCAGGATCATGCCGCCGCGGCGTGTGTCGTCGGTCCTAACGGCACCCCCGAGGAGCCGCTCGGTGTGCCGATCTTCGCCTGGAAGGGCGAGACCCTGGAGGAATACTGGTGGGCCGCCGAGCAGATGCTCACCTGGCCCGGCGAGCCGTGCAACATGATCCTCGACGACGGCGGTGACGCCACCATGCTGGTGCTGCGCGGTGCCCAGTTCGAGAAGGCCGGCGTGGTTCCCCCCGAGGACGACGACCACTCGGTCGAGTACAAGATCTTCCTGAACCTGCTGCGGATGAGCATCAAGGCCGACGCTCACAAGTGGACCCATATCGCCGACGCGGTCAAGGGTGTCACCGAGGAGACCACCACCGGCGTGCTGCGGCTCTATCAGTTCGCCGCGGCCGGCGAGTTGACCTTCCCGGCGATCAACGTCAACGACTCGGTCACCAAGAGCAAGTTCGACAACAAATATGGCACCCGCCACTCGCTGGTGGACGGCATCAACCGCGGCACCGACGTGCTCATCGGCGGCAAGGCCGCGCTGGTCTGCGGCTACGGCGACGTCGGCAAGGGCTGCGCGGAGTCGCTCAAGGGTCAGGGCGCTCGCGTCACCGTGACCGAGATCGACCCGATCAACGCGCTTCAGGCGCTGATGGAGGGCTTCGACGTGCGTACGGTGGAGGAGGCGATCGGCGATGCCGACATCGTCATCACCGCCACCGGAAACAAGGACATCATCACCCTCGACCACATGCGGGCGATGAAGGACAAGGCCATCCTGGGCAACATCGGCCACTTCGACAACGAGATCGATATGGCCGCCCTTGAGCGTGATCCCAATATCCGCCGTATCAACATCAAGCCCCAGGTCGACGAATTCATCTTCCCGGACGGGCGTTCGATCATCGTGCTGAGCGAGGGTCGACTCCTCAACCTCGGCAATGCCACCGGCCATCCGTCGTTCGTGATGAGCAACAGCTTTTCCAACCAGGTCATCGCCCAGATCGAACTGTGGACCAAGAACGACGAGTACGACAACGAGGTCTACCGGCTGCCCAAGCACCTGGACGAGAAGGTGGCGCGGCTGCAGCTGGCCACGTTGAACGTTCGCCTCACGAAGCTGTCCGACCAGCAGGCGCGCTACATCAGCGTGAAGCCAGAGGGTCCGTACAAGACGGACCACTACCGGTACTGAGTACGAA
>JAHBAP020000494.1 GCA_018500005.2 Mycobacterium sp.
GCAGAGCCGTGACTGAGGCGCCCAGGACATCCATCGGATCCTCGACGGCGACCGGCGCGGGCGCCGGACCGATCAGCGACATCGCGATCCCGGCGATCAGCCCATGCAGCGCGAAGACCTGATCGGCGAGCTCCCAGTCGATGCGCGCAAGCCCGTTCTGCCGCCAGACGGGCAGAACCGCACCGAGGACCGCACCCGGCCCGAGCGCCTCATGGAACGCCATCGATCGGGGGTGCTGGGTGAGCACGCCGAGGAGATCCTCGTCGTGGCGTTGCAGGGCCGCCACCAGTGGCTTGCTGGTCGCGATCTTCACCATCAACGGACAGAAGCGCGACGGCCGGGCGAGATCGGGCTGATCGGTGAGCATCTGGATCAGATCGTCGATGAGACTGAGAAACGACCGGCCGACGAGCCCGAGGAGAAGATCCTCTTTCGTCGGCCAATACAGGTACACCGTGCCCTTGCCGACATGGGCCCGCTGCGCCACGTCGGCAACGGTGAACCCCTTCGCTCCCCGCCCGATCAGCAGGTCGGCCGCCGCTTCGAGCAGCCGCGCCGCCTTCACTGAATGCTGTTCGGGCAGTTCATCCGCCGACGCGCTCATCGTCGTGACTATATCGCGCCGGGGCCGCTCGGGAACCAACTGACCACCTCCGTCATTTGGTCAGTTTGGCGCTATCATCGGAATCGTCCCGGCGTGACGCGAGGAGCGAGAAGATGAGCGATCTGGTCAACCAGTCCGAACGCGTTCAGGCACTACAGAAGACGATCTTTCACCTGGCGGATCGAATGGATCCGATCGTCGATCTGTGCAAGCCCTACGTCGACGGATTGGAGAACCTTCCGCGCGACGGACGCTTCCTGCTGGTCAGCAACCACACCACCGCCGGCTGGCCGGAGATCGTCCTGATCCCCTACTTCGTGCACCGTGAAATCGGCGTGCGCGTCCGCGGCCTGGCCGAACGCCGTCTTGCCGACCAGCGCGGCCTGACCGCAGACCTGCTCGCCGCCGCCGGCGCAGTGGTGGGCAACCAGGAGAACGGGTCAGAATTGATGCGCCACAACGAAACCCTGCTGATGTTCCCGGGAGGCGGCCGCGAGATGCCGAAGTTCAAAGGCGAGGAATACCGCCTGCTGTGGGAGGGCCGAAGCGGATTCGCACGGCTGGCCATCGCCCACGACTACCCCATCGTCCCGGTCGGCCTGGTCGGCGGTGATGACGTCTATAGCGCACTTGTCGAGCGGGACAGCGCATGGGGCCGCGCCGGGCGGCTGTTCGCCAAACACGTTCTGCGCCAACCGGAAGTCAACATCCCATTGATGCGCGGACTGGGACCGACGTTGATTCCACGACCGCAGCGGATGTATGTCCGCTTCGGCGCCCCGATCAGCACTGTCAAGCCGGCGCGGACATCGGCCTCGGCCTGGGAGGCCACCGTCAAGGAGCGCACCCAGACAGCACTCGAAGCCGTCCTGGCCGATCTTCAGGCCCTCAGGACCTCTGACCCGTTCCGCAATCTGAATCCCCTGGGGTGGCCGAGCGCGCTGTCCCCGGCGTAAGCATTCGCTGCTCCTGAGGAATCTCAGCGCCGACGAAGCCGATACCACTGGCCGGGGATCGTCTTGCGCAGGAATGCACGCCGGATGACGAAGTCCTTCGGCGTGATCGACTCGACGGTGAACTCCGCGCCGAAGGCGTCGGGAATCTCGCCGGGCTTGATGCGAATGCCCTGCCACATCACCAGCGGTGTCCCCGGCGTGAGCAATGCGGCCAACTCCCGGACGTACACCGGCTTATCCGTATCGGGCAGGGAGTGAAACGTCCCCATGTCCAGCGCCAGGTCGATGGGCCCGGCGATGCCGATTTCGGTCAGCTTGGTCGCATCGCCCCGGATGAAGCGCGCGCCGGGGATTCCCTCGGCTCGGCGCCGGGCTGTACTGATCGCGGCTGCGGAGAAGTCAACCCCAGTGGCTTGCCAACCGTTCATGGCCATGTAGATCACATTGGTACCGGTGCCACATCCCACGTCGAGAGCATGTCCGGGACGGAGCGCCCCCGGGCCCTCGATGGCCTGCCTCAGTTCCTCCGGCGGCGGAGTGTCCCAGGGGGGCCTTCCCAGTCGGTAGAGGGCGTCGATCAGTAGGCGTCGCGACACGACTTCTCCTGTCTCTGAGTGGTTTTCACGATTGCGCCGGGTCGCCGAGGCGCAGGCCACGACTCCCGAGGAACTCCGTCAGATCGCCGGCCTGGTCGGCATTGCGCTGCGCGAGAGCGACGTAGCCGTCGGGGCGCACGAGGTAGGCGGCGTCGCGGCTGACCCCTGCCGCTTCTGCGGCGTCGGTCCACGGGAACCGATGCAGGCGGAGGCCGACGTTGTCCGCGGCAGCCTTCATTTCAGGGTGAGCATCGCCATAGACATGCACCTGCCAGTCCAGCGAGCGCAGCGGTTCGAAGTTGTCACCGTCGGTGGTGCTGATCCACGGCAGCCGGTCACCCCCGTGGACGGTGCCGGCCTCGCCCCCGTTGAAGTCGCAATCCCGGTAGGAGATCCGCGTCTGGGAGACGGTTTTGAACATCTTCCGGCGCGCCGCGGAGAACTTCGCCAGCGCCCCGACGACCCGCGGAAGCAGATGGACGCGTACCACCTGGGCGGCCCTGCCGTCGTCGACGAGGAACTGGAACACGCGGTCGGTGGTCGAAATCAGAGACCGCGCGAACGGAATCCGTTCGGCCTCATAGGTATCCAAGAGAGCGGAACCAGCACGCCCGTACAGGACGTCGGCGATCTTCCAGGACAGGTTCACCGCATCGCCGATCCCGGTGTTCATGCCCTGCCCGCCGGCCGGGCTGTGAATGTGCCCGGCGTCGCCGGCGATGAACACCCGGCCGGTTCTGAAGCGTTCGGCGACCCGGTGCTGCACGCGGTAGGTGGAGAACCAGTTCACCTCGCCGATGTGGATACCGAGGATGCCTTCGATGTGCGCTCTCAGATCCTCGAAGCCGAGGTCCTTCTTCAGCTGGAACTCCGGTGGCACCACCCCGATGAGACGCTGGGCTCCGGTGGAGCGCACGGGAATCTTCAACGCCAGGCCTGCTTTACGGAAGCCGAGGTAGATATCCCCGCTCTGGGCTCCCGTGACGGCGGCGTCGGCGACGTAGAACAGCCCCTCCGAGGAACCGCCCGGAAAGCCGATCCCCAAGATCTCCCGCACCCGACTGTGCGCGCCGTCGCACCCGACGACGTAGGCGTACGTCGATTCCCCGGCGGATGTGCCGTCGGCGATCGTGGCCTCGACGGAATCTCCCTGCTCGACGAAGTCGGTCAACGTCGTCTCCCATTCAACGCCCACCCCGAGTTCGCCGAGTCGCCCCAAAAGGAACCGCTCGTGCTCGTCCTGGGGATAGGCGAGCATGAAGGGATACGGACTGATACCCCTGCCCATGTCGGCCATGGAGATCCGAGCGACGTCGCGGTCCCCCGCCCGGAAGTGAATGGTGCTCGCGACCACACCGCGCCCCACCACCTCGTCGCCGAAGCCGAATTGCCGGTAGAACTCGAGGGTGCGCGCGTGAAGGCCCATCGCCCGGGATTCCCTGGTGGGTCCCTCTTTCTTGTCGATGATCCGCACCGGCACCCCGCGACGCGCCAGACTCAGGGCCATGACCAGTCCGGTGGGCCCGGCGCCCACCACCAGAACCGATTTCATCGACACCGACTCCCCACTAGGATCAAAAATGACCAACCAGTCAGAACTATAGACCTTTTCTGACCAACTGGTCACTTATGAGTGTGAGGAGGGTTGTCGATGGCCGACGAGGGTCGGCGAAGCCGTGGACCGAGTCCGCAGAAGACCGCGCAGACACGACAGGCGGTGGCACGGGCGGCCCTGGGCCTGTTCATCGAACGCGGCTATCGCGGCACCCGGGTGGGTGACGTCGCCGAACGCGCCGGGGTGGCCAAGGGGACGGTGTACCTGCATTTCGCCGACAAGCAGGCGCTGTTCGCCGGCGTCATCGGCGAGGTGCTCGACGAGCGGGTGGCGGCGTTGCGGGCCGCACAGCCCGATGACGGCGAGTCGCTCCGGGACTTCCTGAGCCGGGTCGTCACACCCCTGCTGGCCACCGTGGAGGGCTCACCGTGGCAGGGGCTCATCCGCCTGGTGATGACCGAGGGCCGCGAGTCACCGGAAGTGGCCGCCATTTACCGCCAGCGGGTGCTCGACCCGGTCGCTGAGCAGATCCGGCACTGGGCTCGAGCCGCGGCCGAACGCGGCGAGATCGACAGCGACGCATTGCAACACGTGCCTCTGCTGCTGCTCCCCCCCGCCATCCTGGCCACCAGGGGGGGCGGGCTGTACCCCGACGAGCCGATGGGCATAGCGGCGACGTTCGAGACCTTCCTCGACCTCGTGTTCGGGGGACGATCGAGGCCATGAGGGAGGAGGACCGCACAAGGCTGCGTTCCGATGAGTGGCCGCCTCGTCTGAGCAAGAGCGTCCTGCCGGGCTATTGGGCGAGCAGCCGGTAATCGATCCCCAGGGATCGGTAAGTGCGCTCAGCCCGGAGGTCGAGTGACAACAATTGGTGGCCGAAGCGGTGGGCGGTTAGCCCGACGAGGGCGTCGTAGGTGCTGCCGCCCATCACCCCCGTGGTCGCGACGGCTGTCGGCAATGACTCATAGAGCTCGGCATCCGGGACAATGATGCGACCGCCCCATTGCCGCGCCAGATACTCGGCCACCGTCTGGGCGTCCATCCGGAACGGTTGGGGCATCCGTGTCAGTACCGCGAAGGTTTCCGTCACCACATGGGCTGGAAGGACCACCTCGGGCGTCACAGCGCGCCGAGCCGCCTCATGCGCCTCATGCCACGGGGCA
>JAHBAP020000442.1 GCA_018500005.2 Mycobacterium sp.
CCCCGTTGCTGTACGAGATCGCGCAGGGCGCCCGGCTGCCGGCGTTTCCCGACATCACCCTGGGCGGTAACTCGGTCAACGACGCACCGCCCGGCTACGACCTCGTCCCCGGCCTGGGCACACCCACGATCGCCAACCTCGCCGCGGACCGCCAGCCGCGCCGGGGCCCTGTTGGCTCGGCAGAATCCCTGGATCGGGGTGCGGTGATCCCGCCGGCCTCCCTCTGCGCCCCAGCGGAGTCGGTGTTTCGTTCCGCGCCCGCCAGCACATTGGTTCCGCAGACGTCGGCGGCGGGCGCGGAACGAAACACCGACTCGGCTGGGGCGAAGAGGTAGGCCGGCGGTATCACCGCACCCCGATCCAGGACTTCTGCAGAGCCAACAGGTCCGCGGCGAGGTTGGCGATCCGCGGTGTGCCCAGGCCGGCGACGAGGTCGTAGCCGGGCAGTGCGTCGTTGACCGAGTTACCGCCCAGGGTGATGTCGCGAAACGCCGGCAGCCGGGCGCCCTGCGCGATCTCGTACAGCAACGGGTTGAGGTCCCCGAGCAGCCTGCCGCCGCCGGCGAGGAGGTACTGATTGACCACCGCCGCCATACCGGCCCAGACCGGTGCGGCCAGCGACGTTCCGCCGCCGGCCATCACCGTCCGGTCGATGACGATCTTCACGCCGGTCTCGGGGTCACCGATCGCCGCGATGTCGGGGGTCAGCCGCCGATCGGCACCGGCGGGCGCGTCGATCCGGTCCTGCCAGTGCGGACGTTCGAACAGATTCGACACCCCTCCGCCGGTGCCCTGCGACAGCGGGACGTCGAACCAGGCCTGCTCGGAGAGCCAGCCGCCGGTCCGGTCGGTGGACAACGTGGTGCCGCCGACGTTGGTCATCTCCGGCACCGAGGCCACCGCGTCGAGCCCGACCTCGTCAGCATCCGGTGGGGTGGACCAGTTTTCGCCACCCTTGCATTCCAGGCCGGCCAGGTCGCCGCTGGCATCGAAGGCGGTGGTTCCGCTCTGCTGGGCTTGGACCAGGGCCGATCGCACCGGGGCCAGATCGGCGGCGGTGACGAGTTTGTCGCAGCCCCAGCCGATGGACAGGATCCAGACCGCCCCCGGATAGCGCCGGTCGACGTCGTTCATCAGTGCGGCGATCTTCTCGTAGGCGCCCGCGGCGACGGTGGGCCGCGCGTTGACCAGTACCTTGCGCGCGCCCGGGGCGATGGCGTGGATGGCCTCCAGATCCATGGTCGCCTCACCGTTGCGTTGGGTGGGCAGGCCGCCCACGACCTCCGGGGTGAACTGCGGCAGTCCGAAGGTCGTGGCGAACAGGTCCAGGTCGGCTTGATCGAATCCGTCGAAGGCGAACACCACCACGGTGATTCCCTCGCCGTCGAAGCCCTGCCGCGCCAGCGGTTCGACCTCGTAGGTCCGCAACAACGCGTCCGGGGACAGTCCCTGATCGGGAACGTCACGTGGCACCATCCAGCGCTGGGCGCTGTGGAACGGGGTGAAGCTGAGGATGCGGCCGAGTTCGATGACTTCGGGGCGCAACACGTCCGGAACCTGGGCCTGGTAGCGGGACGCGTAGAACACCTCTCCACGCCTGCCCCGGAAATCGTGGATGGCTACATCGAAGGCGCTGCCCAGCAGGGCGGGTGGTCCCTCGACGACGGCCCACGGGTCACCGGGACGCCAGCGGACATCCAGCCCACGATCGTGCGCCCAGTCGATCAGCCGCCCGGGGGCCGTCGCATCGAGCAGGGCCGCCGTCAGCTGAGCCCGGTCGGACCGGGAGGAGCCCAGATCGGCCGACGACGCCAACAGCGCCGCATACGGGCCGGGAACCGTCCGCGGATCACGCCCGACCGGGGCCACATCGGCGGCAACAACCATCAACGCCACAGCAAGGACCACCAGCCGCCACAACGATGGGCAACTCATCGCGCCCCGGGCCGGTCGCAGTTCGGGGTCATGATCCATCCCTGGCGATGCTATTCGAACGTCTCCTGGCCGGGCGCGCGACTGGTTGAACCAACCGGGGCGGCAGACTAAGTTGGGCATCTCGCCTGCCGGATGTTCTGCCGGAAGGCTGCACCGACAAGGAGACACGATGGCCGTCGCTGTTCGTTCGCAGTTCATGGCCGGCGCCGCCGCCGTGTTCACCGCTACCGCCGTCACCGTCGGCGGCGTGACGGCCACCGGTCTGAACGTGCCCTCCCCCCGCGTCTCGGCGTCAGCCCAGGCGCAACTGGCGGCCTTCGCCAGCCCATTGCTGGAGATCTTCGACACCGTCGAGAAGACGAACCTGTACCTGTTCTCGATCGCCGAGCCGCCGACGACCACCTTCGACCGGGCCGGCATCATCCCGGACTTCCTCGCCGCGGGCTTCCCAATCGCCACCCAGTACTTCCTCAACGCCCCGGACTACGTCAGCCAGACGATCAACTATCTGTTCGCCGAGTACCAGCAAGCCGTTGCGCCGGCCCCCTCGCAGTACCCCGGCGCCCTGCGGCTGCTGACGTGGGCGGCCGACGCGCTGCCGGCCAACCTGTTCTTCGCCGCCCAGCAACTGTTCTCCGGCAACCTGGTCGGCAGCCTGCAGACCCTGCAGTTCGCCACCTTCAATCCCGTCCAGGCCGCCCTCTACCAGACCCTCAACGCCGGCATGTACGCCCTCGGCGGGGTCGGGGTGCGCGCCGCCGCGGTGATCACCGCGGTCGCCGAGTGGGTTCCCACCACGATCCGAAACCTCGTCGACGACGTCACCGTCGTCCTCAACGCCGCGGGCGCCGTCCTGGGCGGTGTCGCTTACGGCATCCAGACACTCAACCTCGAAACGGTCTGGAACTCTCTGGTGATCGGACTGCTGGGCAGCGTCCCCAACGCCGCCACCCCCACGATTCCCGACGCGCTGATCAACCAGACCATCGGGGAGGGCGGCCGGATCTACACCACCCCCGGCCAGCCCGGCTACCTGGAGATTCCGAGCATCCGGCAGAACCTCACCGAGTTGCGCGACAACATCGTCGATGCGCTGGCCACCGACGTTCCGGTACCCGCCGATCCCCCGTTCCCGGTCACATTCCTGCCCTACGGATCGCAGATCCCGACACCGTGGAACCCGACCCCGCGCCCCCCGGCCACGGCGGCGGTACTCGCTGCGGAGGCCACCGAAGCTGGTGCGGTGGAAGCTGGTGCGGTGGAAGCTGGTGCGGCCGGAGAGCCGACGGCACCTGCCGCGGTGGCCGTCGCCGTTGACAGGGACCCCGAGAACACACTCCAGCCGGGGCGCGCCAGCCGGGCCGGCGCAGCCCACTCCGCCGAGGCCACCGCCTCCGCAGCCGAGAAGCCCTCCCGCAGCGCCCGGTCGGCATCCCGGTAGGACGCACGCCTACTCGGCCGCGGCCCTCCCCGGACCGTCGGCGCCGAAGACGTCGACCAACTGGGAGAGCTGCTCGTGGGCCAGCCGGGCGGCGGTATCAGCCTGGCGCGCGGTGATCGCGGCGGCGAGCTCGAGATGGGCTGCGCGATCGTTGAATTCGGCTTCATGGAGATGGAGGAAAAGCTCCCGGCCGACGTCGTCGATCGAGCCCACCAAGGTGTTCAGCGCAAGCCGGTAGGCGAGGTTGCCCGACCCGATGATGATCGCCGTCCACAAGACCAGGTCCGCGTCCCGCAGTGCGGCCAGGTCGGCCGATTGCGGATAAGCCTCGGCGGCGGCGGACACCGCCGCCAACTGCTCGTCGTCGGCCCGCAGCGCACACCGCCGGGCCGCATCCACACCGATCGCGCGCCGCATCACCGCCAGATCGGCCAGGATCGACATCGGCGGGACCACCCCGACCGCAGCCAACTCGGCGAGCATGTCCAGACCGGCATGCGTGCGCCAATCGAGCACCTGCGTGTGGCCGCCGTGAGTAATTCGCACCAAACGCGCCTGCCGCACCCTCTTGAGCGCCTCACGCACCGCGTGCCGGTTAACCTGCCAGGCCAGCGCAAGCTCACGCTCCGAGGGCGCCCGCTCGCCGGCAGGCCACCGCCCGCTCAGAATCTCCTGAACCAGCCGGGCAAAAATGGTGTCGGACACGGTGCCATTCCGGGAGATCGGATCGAATTCCACCGCCGCATCATCCCGCATCAACGGTCCCAGTCGGTCCAACCTCCCGTCGTTGCATCACGTAGGCGGGGTATGGGGCGGCGCTCGGGTCGATGTCAACACCCATCCGGCGGCGGTAATAGTCGACCCCGTCCACACTCTCGCGCACCTGCAGGCCATGGCCCCGGTAGAAGGCGACAGCCCGGTCATTGGTGGCCGCGACAAGCACCACGTAGCGGCGATCCAGGGCCAACGACTCATGCAGTGCACGCATCAGTGCCGACCCCGCACCGGTTCCGATCGCCGCCGGCCGCAAATAGATCCGGTGCAACTCCGGTTCCGGACCGAGTTCGTCGTAGTGCAAAAAGCCATCGACGCGAGGCACGCCGTCCGCCCGGTCACCGCTCACCACTACTAGGAACCGGCTCTCCGGGGCGCTCTCAGCACGCCGGATGTCTGCGGCAACCGCCTCATCGGTGTAGAGGGCACCGACCACCGTGGCGATCACCGAAGGATCCAGCGAACCCGCATAGGTGAGCGGGAAGGCGATCCGGCCGATCTCCGCGATGGCGGAGGCGTCGAAATGTTTAGCCTGAGTTATCGGTAGCGGGTGTGTGGCGAAGTGGTAGCGCGGGCGCGGGGATCTGGTAGCGGTCCCCGCGCCCGCGTTTCTTAATCCGCTTCGGTTTGGTGGCCGTGTCGGCGCATGTTGGGTCCGTCGAGTTGGACGAGTTCGGCGGTGGAGACGATGCGGTTGAGGATGGATTCGGCGATGACGGCGTCGTGCAGGGATCGGTACCAGTCTTCGGGGTCGAATTGGCTGGTGACGACGGTGGATCCGCGGCCTTCTCGGGCGGCGAGGATGTTGAGCAGCTCGGCGGCGGTGTCACCGGTGATCGGGGTGGTGAGGAAGTCGTCGAGGACGAGCAGCTCGCAGGTGTGCACGCCGGTGAGGAACGCCAGCCGCGCGGCGTCGTGGCGTTGGTAGACGGCGAGCTGGTTGGCCAGGTCATCGAGGCGGAAGTATCTGGCGGTGTAGTCGCGTCGGCCGGCGGCGTTGACCAGGGCTTGGGCGAGATAGGACTTGCCGACGCTGGATTTGCCAAGGATGACCAGATTGTTGGTGCGGTCGATCCACCGGCACGCGGCGAGGCGTTCGATCAAGTCGCGGTTGAGGTTTCGCCCGTCGAGGTAGTGGATGTCTTCGACGCAGGCGGCCGGGTTCGGTGTGCGGGAGGCTTTGAGCAGCTTGAGCACCCGCCGCTCGGTGCGGGCGGTGGTCTCCTGCTCCAGGGCGTGCCGGATTTTCTGGGAGAAACTCCATTGGTCGCAGGCGGGGTCGTTGGCGATGTCGATGACGGCTTCGCCGAACGCGGTCATCCGCAGTGTGGTGAACAGCGGCATGTCATCGACGCTGAGATGCTGGTCATTCATCGCCGGGCTCCCGCCGCGGTGTCATCGCCACCATCGTCAGTGCGCCGATCACCGGTGGTCAGTGCGTCAAGGCTGAACGCTTGGGCCCCGGCCAGGTGCGCGCGGCTGGTGTCACGGCCACCGGTCCCGGCGCGAGCGGCACTGGCCGTGATCCCGCCGCCACCTGCTGGGCTGCTGCCGGTGGTGGTGGGGCGTTGGCCGGCGTCGGCGCGCAGCGCGCTGATGCGGTGCTTGACGGCGGTATAGGTGATCAGCCGGTGCGGGTCGTCATCGACGAGCTCGCGGCAGGCCGCTTCGAGCAGGATCCGGTTTCCGCCGGCCTGTTTGCCCAGTTCCAGGATGTTCATGCACGACCGGTACCCCTGGGCCTCGATCGCCTTGCCGTCGAGCAGCCTGGTCAGTGCGGCCACCGTGGCGGGGCCGACCTTGACCCCCTGACGCAGGAAGTACCCGCGGGTCCACAGCCCGGCCACCGACTCGTAGTGCGGCGGCGCGTGCTCGGGGTCGGTGACATAGCCATTGCGGTGCCGGCCCTGGTGATGGGCGGCGATGATCTGCCCGTCGGCGAGCACCTCGATCGCGGTGCCGATGATCCGCACGTCCACACCACGGCCGGCGAACCGGTAGGGCACCGAGTACTTGATGGTGTCGAGCTGGATATGCCAATCGCGGTGCACCTTCGCTTTACGCCAGGTCACCGGCTCCCATCGCTGCACCGGCAACGCCATGAGCTCATCGCGCTCATGGTCGTCGAACCACTCCCGCCGAGACCGCGGCTCCCCGCGAAACGGCCTCCGGTCATTGATCGCCTCGACCTGGGCGGCGACCGCGTCGTTGAGGTCATCGAGGCAGGCGAACACCCGGTCGGACAAGAAGTGGATCACCCAGTTGGTGACGACCTTCACCCCGGCTTCGACATTGCCCTTGTCCCGCGGGCGATTCGAGCGGGTCGGCACCGCCGCGGCCCCGTAATGGGCCAGGAAATCCGCATACGAGGCGTTGACGTCTCGGGCCCGGTCGGTGCGGCTGATCTGGTTCGACGCCGTCGAGGCGTTGTCCGGGACGATCACCTGGGCGACCCCGCCGTAGTACTCGAACGCCCGCCGATGCCCATCGCACCAGGCGGGCTGTTTCTCATCGAGGTAGCCGTAGGCGAACACCATGCCCGAGAACGGCAACGTCGCCACGAACACCGCCACCGGCGTCACCGACCGGGTGATCGGATCGGTGACCGCCATCGTCGTGCCCGCCCAGTCGACCTGCATCGTATGCCCCGGCACGTGGGCGATCGGCAGCGTCAGATCATTGACCCGGACGTGCTCGGTGACGATCTGGCAGAACCGCTCATACCCGTAGAACCGAGCACCCGAGGCAGTATCGGATTTCAGGTACTGACCCCACAGCCCTTCAGCGGCGGCTTCTTATGACCCAACCGCGCCGTGACGACCTTGTCGATATCCACCGCCACGAACTCCCCGGCCACGTTCTTTCGGCCATCGGCGAAGAGCCGATCCAGATCCTCGGCCGACAGCGCGGCGACCTGCTCGGCGCTGCTCAGCTGCTCGTCGTCGAGCACCCGCCGGGCCCGGGCGATCGCCCGATGCGAACACCCCGCCATCGCCTCGATCTGCCTGTAGGCCAGTCCCTGCACCAGCAGGCCCATCACATACCGGTAATCCGTCATCCGCAGAAGATCCCTCTCACTTGCCGCGACCCCTACGGTCACGGACGAAAGCAATCCTCCAAAGCGCTACCAGATACCCGCGCCACTGCTACCGGATAGTTACACACGCGCTACCCGAAGCGCCGACTTAACATCGAAAAGCATGGCAGGGCGGCAGAACACGCGCGAAGGCTACCAACCGAGAAACGTCGACCCGCGCACTGGTTGGACCAACGATGATCCCGCGGAGGCCCGTCCGGCCGCGTACCTCGTTAGTTAGCCATGCTAGCTATGGCCAGCACCGTGCTGGTGAGCCCAAATCGCTCTCACCACGCGCGCACCGTCATCGGTTAGCCGCATTGGGCGTTCGTGCCAGGCGCGGATCAGCAACGTCATGCCGAGTTCGCGTTCTATCCGGTTGATCTGGTTGTTCAGCGTGCATGTGGCGAGGCCGAGGTCGGCTGCAGCGATGCTCATGTTGGCGTAGTTGCTCGCTTCCGCGAATCGTTGGAGACGTTCCCATCCTCGGATTCCCGTTAGTGCTGGTCTGATCAAGTCCGGGGCTGCGGCCGCGAACCTCTGTGCGGCTAACGCGGCGCTCTGGCTGCGCGCCCCCCGTCCGCGCATTGGTATCGCGTGAATTTTCGCCCAGCGCGCAACGTTGGCGCCGCTCATCCCGATGTCGCGGCCGATGTCTGGGAGTGCGCGGCCGCGGTTCACGTACTGGTCGTATAGCCAGTCTCGGGTGATCGGCGGTAGGCGCCGTTCGCGCAGCACGATTTGGTAGTCGCCGGCGAGGCGCGCGATCGTCTGGCTGCTGACGCCGAAGACCTTCGCGATGGCACCCAAAGGCATGTGCTCATGGTGGTAGAGCTTGATGAAGTGGTCGCGGAGGAGTGCTGTTTTGACCCTGGCGTAGGCCCGGTTGTGGTTCAGCGGCCACGACACATCCTCGGGCGGCGCCTCGCGCGGCGCAGGGTGTGTCGCAAGAAGGTGGCGCACTACGTCGAGGCCTGTAGCTAATTCGGCTGCGGCGTTGCCGAGTTTCTTCTTTCCCGCAGCGTTGACCGCATCGTGCAGTTCGCCGATGCTGATCGCTTTTGGATTGGCGCCCGGAAGCGCGAGTCCGTCCAGAAAACTCGTTGGCGGCTGCCAGGTCAGGGGTTCTGTCTCGATTCCGCAGCCGGCAAGGAATGCACGTGCATTTGCATCGAGCTCGCAGGCCAGTTCAGGAGTTAGGTATTGGGGGAAGTCCGCGACTTGAGTTCGGAAGCCTTCGTCGTTGACGGCCCACGGTGCGACGCTCGCAGGGAGCCCGCTGATGCGCTCGAACATGTAGCACCGTGCGATTCTGGCGCGTGCCGTCCTTGCTCCCGGGGTGGCGGTGTTGCGGCAGATCTGCGCCCAGGCATCGTCCGACAGCAGCGCTGCGTAGTCCAGCCGGCGGCGTCGGTCGTAGTCGATCGGCACGTCGTGGTGCCGCAGGTAGGTCGCCATCCGGAGCAGAGCAGCACGAACATCGCTCCACTGCGGATGTTTCTCAAATAGCTGCAGTACCCGCGACACCGCCTGCCCGTTGGCTGGGCTGTTGATCGACCGGGCCGCGTCGTTGAGTTTGATCCTGCTTCCGACAAGCAGCAAGGCAACCGACAAAGCTGGAGCCAGGTAGCGCTGGTGGCAGTTCGGAATCGCCAGTCTCAGCGACCATTGCGCCCACAACACGACTGGTAGCCGATCCGCCGGTATACCTCCGTCTGCCGGCGCGGCGGGCATGGGCGCGCCGATGCGGTAGCGCAGCTGGTCGCTGACCTTGAGCATCGGCCCGAGGGCTGAGAGCTGGACTCCCGTGAGTACGGGTGAGGTACGTTTTCCCCAACCGAGCCTGGTTCCGCTGACGGCGAATCCGCGGTCACGGGATGAGGCCACAAGCCAGCGCAGACGTTCACCGGCAGACGCCACGTCCGGGTTTTCCAACGTCTGCAACGCGATGACCACTCCTGCCGCGGCGGCGGCTGACCAAGCCGGTGCCGAAAGTCCAGGGCGCACAGTTGACTGGACACGACGATTCGGCAATACAGACCGCGCGATGGCGTCTCTATGCGCTGCAGCCAGATCCGGTGGCAATACCGTCTGCAATTCGTCAGCTCGGGCGTAGGCCAATGCACGGCCGGCGATGGCTCGAATATCGGCGAGAACAGCAATCCGGTGCTGCGGTCTTGCCTCATAGACGCCGAACTCACTGGCCTCGGCGTCAATCACAGTGTTGACGACTCGCTGGGCGCGGATGGCGGGGTGGTCGGCGTCGAACATGACGACGGGGGTGGTCGTCAGATTCGCGTGGCACCGATCCGCACTACGCCCCGTCGATACCCCGGCAGGCTCCCCGCAGCGACCGGGTTGGGGAATGACATTGTTGATGTGGGTCCGGCGCCGCTGAGCGGTCCCGCACTTCACGCAGACGTCGGCAAGCAAGCAATTGTGACTGATGCAGGCGAAGGCCCAGCCGAGTCGCCACGCCAACTGCCACCTTCCACCGCTGTCCGCCAAACACATTGGGCAGAAACGAGAAGCGTGCCCTGCGCTCCACGGAAACGCCCGGTTCAGCGTCCCGGTGTCGCTGTTGATCCGTACCGCCGAGCCTGAGTACTTCGATAGCGTCATACGTTTCAGCCGCTCACTGCTGACCCCCGTCGCCGTACCAATCATCTCAGCTTCGGTGGAAGACAGCCGGATCATCCACGAGCCGATGTGCTGCTGGTGCGCTGCGCTCAATCCGACCGCTTCCAATAAGTCACCAAACGCGCAATGGGTACGGTGCGCCAAGGCTTCCAGCCACGAGTCCAACGCTTCCCGGTCTGTCGGGGCGACGCGGATCGGGAGTGCTCGCACGGTTGGCTATCCCGCCTTGCCGATTCTGGTGGTTAACCTTCCCGCGTCGAAGGCTAATTGCATTTCCCTGCAGGCGTCTTCGGATGCCTGGTCGCTCTTCACCGAGTCCAGCAGTTCGCGGTTGAGGATTTCAGCCCCGGTTCGAACAGCCCGTTGGCACCCTCTGTTGAGCAAGGTCATCAGCGAGCCGATGTGACCGGTGCTGCGGGCGAAGAGATAGTCGCCCAGGTCGTGCGCCAGCATGCCAGGGTACTTATCGGCCAGAACCACCCTCTGCTCCAGAGCAAGAAGCAGCTGTCTCCACTCGCGCCTACCTTGGTCAGTGTCAATGTTGAACGGGCGCATATCGAGCTTTGTTGTACGCCTGCCCGTTTGAGCGATCACCGCGTCCTCGTAGGTGTGACCTTCAGAGAACAGGCCTCTCGCCCCTAATCCAACGCCGACGAAGACCAGGGTCACTGGAAACTCGTTGGCGATGTACTTGAAGTGATTGCTGATCTCTACCCCGACGGTGTTGCGCCAGCGCAGAAAGTGCAGGTCATCGACGATGAGCAACTTTGTTTCACACGTCAGGACGCAGTCCAAGGCGCGGTGAGCGAAGTGCGCAGCATTGCCGCGGGATACCCCCGGATGGGCAAAGAACGACAACATCGCCCGGTTGAACTCGACCATGCCGGTATTGCCGGTCAACCCGACTCGGCATACCGGCCAACGCTCATGGCCCGCGCTGGTCTGGGCCCCCTGGTCCTTGATTTCGCGCCGGTGAAACTTCTTGGCGAAATCAAGGACAGATGTAGTCTTCCCGAGTCCGGGAAAGGCATCGATCGCCACCGCACCTTTGGCCTTGTCGCCGTCCTGGGCGTTGCTATCGACGATGTCCCACAAGTCTTCATGCAACGCAGCCAGCTGCGGTGTTCTGATCGGGCCGAGATTGGCGTGCCACTCGCGGCGCTGCCGGTTGTAGGCGTCGTAGGCCTCTTCTCGGAGGTCCTCAAGTTCCCTACGTGTCAACGGCTCCGGCGGGATCCGCGCAGCGGTGTTCACGAACCGCTGCCACCCTTCCTTGCGGGCCAACGTCAGGTTGTCCAACCGGGACTCGGTCACTTCTTGGGCGGAATCTCTGTTGGCCATCAGGCGTCGTCCAGTGCCTCGGCGTAGAAGTCGGTGGCGTAGTCGTCGAGTTCGTCTCCAACGTCGTCATCGCCGATCTCAGGATCGGGTTCGTCAATCGCCTCGTGCAGGTCCGCTACAGCGGGGGGAGCTGCTGTCGCCAGCACACGAGCGACCGACGGCAGGGTGGCGACCTCTCCCTCTGTCTCCGCCTTGTCGATCAGTGTGGCGTCGCGCGAGAGTCGCAACGCCATGCGGCGTTCCACCAGCGTGGATCCCAGACCGAGGTTCCACCGCTCCAACAGATCCGATACCGCAAGCCGATCGTCGGGGTAGGTGTACTTCGCGGCTGCGAGCTTGCGCGCGAATTGCAGCGCATCCTCGCTGAGCGGCATCTGCATCGACGGGGCGTGCTCCCACATCAGCGTGTGCCACTTCCGTGTGTCCGGGTCGCGGAAGTAGGCCCGGGTGATGTCGTCGGGATCGTGGTGAATGGGCCAGCGGCCCTTCGCTTTCCCGGTGTACGGGCTGGTCATATTCCTATACGGATTGAGAGCTGGACCGTTGTAGCGGCGGGAACCGAAGTCCACCCCGTAGTGCTGGATCTTGCGGAAATCGGTCTTGAGGAACTCATAGGCCAGGTCGGGATCGCGGGGAACCTCGATGTAGCCGGCGCGGGCGACACCGTGCTCGAACATCTGTGCCGGGGACATCCGCAAACCTGGCACATGTGGGTCGATCAGGCTGTCATGCGGCCGACGGTGATACACCACGGCCACCCACTCCCGGATGATCGCCTCCAGCTCGTCAAGATAGAAGAACGCTTCCGATTCCGGGTCCAGCCCGCGGGAATGCACATCTGGACCCTTGTATCCCGGCAAGGCTTGCAGCAGGTCCTCCCGGATGGTGCGAAAGAACCTCTCCACCGGCCCCTTGTCACGGCCGGTCCGCAGCCGGGCGGGTTGGATCGAAATCCCCATCCGCTGACACACGCTTGTCAGGTGCTGCGACACATAGATTCTGCCGTGGTCGATCACGATCGTCTCCGGCACGATCGCCGGGCCGGCCGCCCCGACCAGCGGCCCCTCGATCGCCGTGACGTCGATCAACACCGAGCGCGGGACACCGTGCACGGGCCACACCGCGGACGGCGGCCACTGTTCCCCCGCCGGCAGTGGCCGGTAGGACTGGTACAACACCGCTGCCGCATCTACCGACTTCGTCGACACCGGCGTCAGCCGGATCCCGACGACACAGCGGGTGTACCAGTCCATGGCGATCGTCAGCTCGGCTTGAACCCACCGCAAGGTGATCGGGTCCAGCGCGAACACATCCAGTCGGGTGGTGTCCATCAGCAGGTACTCCCCTGGCCGGGTCGGCCGCAGTCTCCCGTAGACACCGTCCGGTCGATCCGCGATGTCCCGATTGCGCTTGGTGCTCAGCCGAAACGTCGGATGCCGCTGTTCCAACTGCTCAAGCACCCGATACGCCGTGGCCCGACTCGGCACTTGCACGGTATCGGTCCCGTACCGCGCCGCGACCCGGGCACTGGCGCGATCAATCACCATCGCCCGCGACGGCCGCGACTGTTCGGTGTGCTCGACCATCACCTCGAGTGCTACTTCTACCCACCGCTGGTCGACGACGCCCAAAGGCTTGGAACGGGTGACCGATGTGCGGGCAAGACCGGCCTCCCCATACTGGCGGAAATCGGCCACCCACTGCTGGATGGTGCGCAGACTCACGCCGAGCTCGGCGGCTTTGGCTTTGTACCGTGCGGTCAGGCTCATCCCGGGCCCGTACGGCGAGCGCGGCTCACCAGGAATCGCCAGTTCGACTGCACCGCAGCGGTATCCGGTCAGCACCTCGCGAATGTGTGCAGCCCGCTCGGCCAATTCCGCCCTGTCGCTGTCGCTCAGCGCGGACAAGACGACACCGGCGGGTTCCACGGAATCCTCAGAGCCGACGCCGGCCGTATCCGGGACAACCACGGCGCGATGGCTGCCCACCAAGTGCTGCAAAGCCACACGGACAATCGCACCCTGCCCATGACATTGACGCAGCACTGCCTCCGTGCCCGCCGGCCCCGCATGCAGTTCCGCGATCTCCAGCAGTTCCCCGTCGTAGATCACCCGCGTCCCCACCCCGAGTCTCACCGTGCAAGTGCTCATGGTCGCGGTCCTTTCGTCAGGATGGCCTCGCTGCTGAGGGACTTCGACAGATCGGTGGTGAAGTACTGGTTCCACATGGTGTGCAGAACGGCTGATCGCACCAAGGCTGGCGGCTGGCCGATGTCGATGCTGAAGGCCTCACCCAAGGTCTGCCCGGGAATCTCTTCTCGGCGAACAGCTGCCAGCAGCTCGTCATCGAAGCACCGCGGATTGCGGAATCCCGCAAGGAATCGGATGTTGGCGAGCTCGGCCGCGGGTGGTTCGCTCCACACCTCGTAGCGCCAACCACGCAGCTCGACGACAGACTTGGTCCATTCAAGGGTGAAGGCAACCTGCGGATTATCCAGCAGCGCAGCAGGTTTGACATCGACCACAATCGGTTCCTGATCATCGACCAGTAGGAAGTCCGGAACATGGCGCCGCAATCGACCACCCACGACGGCTTTCAGCAGAAAGGGCTGCGCAACAATCCGATGCACCGCGGCGTCGTGATCCGCATACAGCAGCCGGGACAACTCCAGACGCGACTCATAGATGACATGCGCGCTCTCCGTCGATGACCAGTAGATACCCGAATAGTGCTTCTGGCCCCGGTGCCACCTGAAGGTCCGCCACGGCATCGCCGCGGTGAGCAAGTCGACGCTCGCATGCCCCCAGGCGCTCAACTGCTCAGCCAGGGTCTCTCTGTTCCGAACGGAAACCGTCACATCGGCGGTCCGTTCGCCACCGGACACCCCTCGACGCTCTCACCCCGCGAGTGCAATCCGTCGGATGCCGAACCCGGCGTGTCTCACGACCACTGCACAAATGCAGCGGCGATGCAGTCAAGCGTGAGAATGTGCAGTCAAACTTGAGAAGCTACACAACTGTAGGTTCCGCTTTCCGTTGGCGAAGTGACACCTTGCTGAGCTATGTCTTCTGCGATTTCCGCCCACCTTGGCGAGCGGGTTTTTCCGCTTTTCGTGGCGAATCCGAGAACCGTACGGTTGATCAGATCTGATCCCGGCGAACAATCGTGCTCCATCTTCGATGCG
>JAHBAP020000214.1 GCA_018500005.2 Mycobacterium sp.
AGATGTGTATAAGAGACAGCTTCCCGGATGGCCGAACGAACCGCCGCCGACCGGCGGTGTTCCCCGCTGGCAAGCACCCCCACCAGCAGGCCTTCGTAGTCGAAGGAGGCCGGGGTGACCGCGGTGCCGTCGCGGCCGGCGTCGGCGCGAACACAGAAGATATGGCGTCGTTCGGCTTCGGCGACGACCTCCGCGTTGACGCTGGGGTCGTCGGTGGCTGCGATGGCGTACCAGGCGCCGTCCAGATCGCCGTCGCGGTAGGCCCGAAGGTCCAGGGTGATGCCCGGGGTCTGCTCGGCCAACGCCTCGACCGCGGGCGTGGCGGCCACGGCCACGACGTGGACCTGTGCGCCGTGGGAGATCAACGCCGGCACGCGACGCTGGGCGACCGTGCCGCCACCGACGACGACGACCTTCTTTCCGGCCAGTCGCAGGCCGACGAGATAGGCGTTCTCGGTCACCGGCCGAGCCTAAAGCCTGGGCGTCACTTGAGCGGAATCGCGTTGCTGCTCTTGGACTCCTGATACCGCTGCGAAAGCCCTGCGTAACGGTCCCGGATGCGTTGTTGCTTAGCTGCGAGATCACCGCGCAGGGGCTGATCCTCCGACTCGATGAGTCCAGGAATCGAGTAGGCCGTCCAGTAGGCGTTGGAGTGTCGGTAACCGCCGGGTTCCAGCCCGAATACCTCGTGCAGGATCCGCAAATCATGAGGGATGGCGAAGCTGTCGCGGGAATCCTGATGGCTGAACAGGTAGTAGAAGTTGTCGAAACCGGCCCAGGTGATCGCCGACATGCACAGCGTGCAGGGTTCGTGGCTGGCCAGAAAGATCAAATCCCGGGTCTCGGGGCGCCCCGCCATCCCGTGGAATTCCGCCATCCCGTAAAACTCATTGAGGGTCCGCACCTCGCCGTGCAGCAGCGGATTGACCGTCTCGTGATTGGTGCCGGCGACCACCAGCGAAAGGTCGTCCTTGCGCAGGATGGCCGCCCCGAAGACCTTGTTGCCCGCGGCGACGCCGCGTTCGGTCAGCGGAAGGATGTCGTGGTCTATGACCTCCAGCAGCCGACCGGCGATTGTGCGTGAACCCACCCGACGAAGTATAGGAAGCGCAGTCCGTCACCGACGGGCCTTGATGAAGGGTGCCGCGTAGCTATGGAGCCGCCTCTGCAGAGCCAGGGAGCCGCGATGCTGATCCTCGGCCAACGGGTCCACAGGGGCCGCGAAGAGGACTATCTGACCTGGGAGAGAAAGATTCAAGCAGCTGCCTCCCGGTATCCGGGCTACCGCGACGCTGAGGTCAGGCCGCCCAACGACATTCAGCCCGACTGGGTGGTCATCTACAAGTTCGACTCGGTGCTCGACGTCCAGAACTGGCTGAACAGTGCGACCCGGCAGATGCTGCTCGATGAGGCCTCAGACCTGTTCGACGGGCCGGGCACCCGCCAGGTGATCTCGGAGAAGAACCAGATCAGCGACCCACTGGTGACTGTTGTGGTGACCAACCGGGTCAGCGACGATCAGGTGGACGCATTCCTGGCGTGGCGGGCGGAGATGGCCGAAGCCGAAAGCCGATTCCCCGGATTCCGTGGCTCGGAGGTGTTCCGGCCCATCAAGGGAGTGCAGGACGAGTGGACGACCATCTACCGATTCGACACAGCCGAACATCTCGATGCGTGGCTGAACTCCCCCCAACGCCGGGAACTGCTCGCCCAAGGGCAGTTCGGTGAGTACAGACTCCGCACGATTGATCAGTCGTTCGGCAACTGGTTCGCCTTCGACGGCCACGGCACGGCACCGCCGTCGAATTTCAAGACCTCGATCGCCGTCTGGTTCGGCCTCTACCCGACCGTGGTGTTGCTGACGATGCTCACCGCACCGCTGCACCTGCCGTTCTGGCTGGGGATGCTGGTGGGCAACCTGGTGTCCAGCTTCGTGATGAGCTACCTGACCATGCCTTTCTACGGCAACCGCGTGCTGCGCGGCTGGTTGCGCCCATCGAACACCGCACCCCAGCCGGCGACCGACATCCGGGGCTTTGCCCTGGTCCTGGCGATAAACGGTGTGTGGGCGATGATCTTTTATCTGCTGACAGTCAGGTTCGATCTCGTTAACGTTCAGTGAATGGGCGCAGACGTCATCTTCATCAACGCGAAGATCACCACCCTGAATGACGCCGCACCCGGGGCCGAGGCCGTCGCCGTGACGGGCGGCAGATTCAGTGCGGTCGGCAGCACAGCCGAAGTGCGAAAGCTTGCCGGTACCGCGACGGCGGTGATCGATCTGAACGGGCACCGCGTTGTGCCGGGCTTGATCGACGCCCACTGCCATCCCGTCGAGACGCTATGGATGAAGGACGACTGGGTCGACGGCCGTTTCCCCGGCACCGACACGGTAGCGAAAGTCCTGGAGAAGCTGGCCGAGCGCGCCAAAACGACCGCGAAGGGCGAGTGGATCTTCGTCGCCTGCGTCTCGGCCTCGGAAAACAAATTCAAAGAGAAGCGGCTGCCCACCCGGGCCGAACTCGACGGAGCAGGCCCCGACAATCCGGTGATCCTGGGCAACGGCACCCATATGGCGATCGTCAACTCCGCGGCCCTGACCGCGCTGGGAATCACCAAGGGCCAGACCAGACTGCCCAAGGGCGGCACCGTGCTCCTCGACGATCAGGGCGAGCCCACCGGGGTGATCACCGACGGATTCGCCGATATCCCGAGTTCGCCGCAGCCAAGCGAGATCGCCGGCTACATCACCGACGGCATCCCGGAGTTCTGGAACGCCCACGGTTACACCTCGCTGATGGCGATCACCCCGCAACAGGTGGTCCCCGCCGTGCAGGCGGTGAGCGCCGCTGTCGACCACTCCAACATCCGCTACTCAGTGTCGGTGTGGGCGGCACCAGACGGGAAGGGGTTTCCCGACGACCTGGGCGAGTTCGAGATGCCGGCGGGCGCGGACCCCGACTTCTTCAAGTTCGTCGGCCTCAAGGCCTGGGTCGACGGCGAGAACGACTGCCGGACCGGCTACATGTACCAGCCCTACCTGGGGCACTTCGACATCGATCCGCCTGGCGGCCTGGGCACGCTGGTCACCCCGCAGGAGGATGCCAACGCCTTCGCCGACCTGGCACACACCAACAACCGGATAGCCATGCTGCACTGTTCGGGGGATGCTGCCGTCGACATCGGCCTGAGCGCATACGAGCATTCGGCCCAGGTGGGCGCTGGGTCCGACGGCCATCCGGACACCATCCGGCGCATAGAGCACTTCGGCATGTTCCAGGTCACCGACAGCCAACTCGAGCGCGCGAAAAAGCTTATCGCCCATGGCTTGCGGATCTCGGTGCAGCCGATCTGGCTGACCGAGCTGGTCAAGGCCGACTACGAGAACATGGGCGCCGAGCGCGCCGAGACCGGCTTCAAGTTCAAGACCATGATCGAGGCCGGCCTGGAACCGGCAGCCAGCACCGATATGACCGGTATCTACCTGGGCAACGTGGAACCGTTCACCGCGATGGAGGCGATGGTCACCCGGCGATCCGACAAGGGTGTGTTCGAGGCCCAAGAAGCCATCTCTGTGGAGGAGGCGTTGCGGATGTGGACGCTCTGGCCGGCCAGGGCCATCGGCGAGGGCCAGCACCGAGGCAGCATTGAGGTCGGCAAACTGGCCGATATGACGGTACTGACCGAGGACCTTTTGACCATCGACCCGGAGAAGATCCACACCGTCGCCGCGGCGCAGACCATCGTAGGCGGCCGGGTGGTGTTCAGCCGGGGCTAGTCGAAGCGGTTCGAGTCGCCCGCTCGACGAACCGGTGGATCGACCGGGGATGCGCGGCAGAATGGGTGTGCAGATAAGACGCATGTACCCCGGCCTGGATCGCCCCCTCCCCGGCGGGCAGCCAGGCGGGCTGGACATCATCGGCGAATTCAACTGTGGTGCGGTGGAATTCGTGCCCGGTTACCCGCTGGCCGGTTCCGTAGAGGGCCGAATCGGCCGCGGCGACCGCATCCCGGTAGCCCAGCGTGAGCCGCGGGGTTAAGCGCGCCGAACCTGCGATCACCCCGCACATCGAATACCCGTCGAGATCCGACATAAGGTAAGTCAGGCCGCCGCACTCGGCGTGTACCGGAGCGTCGGCGGCCAGAGCCCGGATCTGTTGACGCAGTTCGGCATTGGCTGACAGCTGCTCCGGGTATTGCTCGGGAAAGCCGCCCGGCAGCACCAGACCCGCGGTGCCTTCCGGCAGGGCGTCACACAGCGGGTCGAAGGTGGCGACATCGGCGCCGGCGGCGCGCAGGAGTTCGTCGTGTTCGGCGTAGCCGAAGGTGACGGCCCGACCGGCGGCCACGGCGACCACAGGCCTGCCCCCGACCCGCTCCCCCACCGCCTCCTCGGCCGGCCC
>JAHBAP020000227.1 GCA_018500005.2 Mycobacterium sp.
CCTTCGGGGCGAGCTGCTGATTCAGCTTCGCGCGCGCAGCACCCACAGCAACCAGGTCTGTGAGCGGCGTACCCGCGGTGCCGGCGACGTTGTAGGTCGCCTTGGTCGCGAAGGCCAGGAAGTCCGCCTCGATGCCGGAGCACAGGACGGCAACGGCGGGCTCGATGTAGTTCTTCGACAGGTTGTCGAATGCGCCCTCGTTGTCGACGGACTGGATCAGCTCCTGCGAGTTGAACCGCATGTCCACGCCGTCCTGAGTCGCGACGGTGATGGTCTGCGTCGCCTCGTCCTGGTCCTTCACGTCCATGACGCGAGAGCCCTGGCGGCGCTTGTACTGGTTCGGCTCCTTGACACGCAAGGTCGAGCCGTGGGGCTTCTTGCCGCCCTCCAGCTTGAAGCTGGCGTCGAACTGCCGGTCCACCGTGCCGATGAACTGGAGCTTTTCGTGCGCGATCCGCAGCGATTCCTTCGCTACCAGATCGGTCACCTTGAAGATGTTTGACATCAGAATTTCCCTCGTTTCGCGACCTGCTCGCGACGGCGCTTATCGAATTCGTCGCCGGACAGGTCGAACAGGCTCTTGGCCACCTTCCCCTGCGCCCTGATCTGTTCGATCGGCGCCGGGGCGCTTGACGGTTGCGGCTTGGCCTTGCCCTTGTCTGCAGCGAGCCGCGCCTCGATCCTTCCGATCGCGCGATTCGCCTGCTCGACGCTCATGCGCCCCAGGGCATCTGCTTCGTCCGCGTGGTCCGGGTTGGTGAGGTACTCGATCAGCGCACGCGGGTTGTCGGAATCGAAGATCGCGTTGGTCGCCGGTCTCGGAGCGCCGCGCGCATCCGTCAGGCCACCGAGTGCGTCATCGAGGTCCGCCGCGTAGGCGTCGAACTTCTCTCTGCCCCAGTCCTTCGCAAGCTGGTTGGCGACGCCGCTGCGGCGCTCAGCATCGGTGCTTTGCTGGGAGGTCGTCAGCGCCTCATCTCTGGCGCGTTCCTCGATCTCTCTCAGTTGCTTCCGGGTGAGCTGTACGGGCTCGTCATCGTCCTGCGCTGCCGTGTTTGTAGTGCCGCGCGGCTCCTGCGTCGATGCAACTTGTTGCGTCGATCCTTTGTGGCCGCCCTCGTACAGACGCCTGGTGAGGTTGTCGACCCTTCGTCGCAGCCGCGCGATCTCGCGCTCCTCGGCGGTCTTCTCCTTCTTCTGAGGCTCGGGCTGCTTGTCCTCCGTGTTGGCGCCGTCCTCTGCGTCAATGGCGGCGTTCAGCGCCTTGGTCTCTGCGGATGCCTCGGTGCCGGTCTCTGCCTGGACGGCGGCTGACGCAGCGGTTTCGGTCGTCATGCGGGGTCACTCCACGGTTTGCGGTTCTGGTTCCAACGCCATGCCGTCGTCGCCCGGCGGCTGGATGTCTGGCGGCATGCCCGCCCCGGGCTCTGCCGGAGGCGCGTCATCGGCCGGCGGACCGGCGTCACCAGGCGTCCCGGGCTCCGGCTGCTGCAGGATGGCCAGCACGGCCTGGTGAGCGATCGCCGCGACCTGGTCGGGCGTCAGAGCGGTGCCCATGACCTGCAGGCGCTTGGTCCTGGCGTCGTAGGCCTTGATCGCGATCTCGTCTTCCTTGACGGCGGACTCAGCCTTCAGCTTCTCGACCTCGGCCTGGGCTTCGTCGGCGTCCTGCTGGGCATCGCGCGCCAGCGTGGTCGCCTCCTCCAGAGCCTGCTTGAGCTGGTCGTTCTGCGCCTTGAGGGTTGCCGTGGTCTCTGTCTGGTCCGGCTGCAGGATCGCCTTGACTGGATCCGGCGCGACAGCGGTCAGCACCTGTGCCAGCTTGTCGGCGTGCGGCACATCCAGCGTCTGCGCCCACAGCGGGGCGATCGCCGGCATCATCTGCGGGTTCGCCCGCATCATCTCGGTGTAGGCCTGCTGCGCCTGCTGGCGCTGCGTGGAGAAGCTGGCCCCGGCCACAATGCGGACGTCGTACTTGCCGACGTTGGGGTTGATCGACAGCCCGCCTTCGCTCTCAGCGAACGCCTGCTCCTGCTCCGGGTCGATCGTGACCCGGCCCGGCGTCTGGTCTATCCCGAGGATCCGCAGTTGACGCTTCGTGTCGATCAGCCGCGGGATCATCTCCATGCACAGCTTGCCGACCTGCCCCAGGCTCGCGGCCAGGTGCGCAGGGAAGTGGCTCGTGCTGGCCTCGCCCTGCTCCTTCCGGTTCTCGATCGCGACGCCGCTGGTCTCGTTGCTTGGGGCTCCGAGGTTGGCCTGGTACATCCCAAGTGCAGCCTGGATGTCCTCGCGCGCCTGCATCGCGCCCTGGACGTGATTGCGCAGGTCCACCGCCAGCGGCATGCGTGACGGCGGCGAGACGACCCTGTTGTGCTCGGCGTCCCAGTCCTGATATGGCAGGGTCGCCCGCGACTCGACGGATGCGCGGTCCCACAGCCTCTTGATGTTCTCGTCAGCCCCGTAGGCTGACATCGGCATCAGCCACGGGGCCTTGGGCGCCTGGCTCATCAGCGCCCTGATCTCGCTGACGTGGTAGTTGTAGGCCTGCTGCGGCTGCCTGGCGCGGCGCGGGATGCCGCAGTAGGTCATCCGGCCGCCCGCCCAGCCGACGTAGCCGTACACCGGGATCAGCCCAATGCCGCTTGCCGGGTACTCAACCTCCTCCGTCAGCACCTCTGCCCCGGACATGCGGCACCACTTCACGCAGCGGTACTTGTCGCGGTAGGTCCGGCCAGTCTTCAGGCGCGGGTCGCGTTGCAACGCCGTCTGGAACTCGTCCTCCGACAGCGCAGCATCGTTGCCGTCAGCATCGGTGAACGCCACCATCGTGCGCGCCTGCTCGACGACCAGCCATTGCTGCACGACCAGGATGGACTTGCGCTCGTCCTTGGAATCGGTGCGCTCACCGGTGTCGAAGCTGACCTTCTCCGCCTTGTCGCCGAACTGCCTCTCAAATGCGCGCTCGCTGAGCGGCTCCTGCAGCCACCCGCACGTCGCATCGGACCCGTCCAGCTCTGTGGACCATGCGTCGAACACCACACGCAGCGGGTCGCCCTCGCTGCTGATGCGCGGCTCCTGGTAGCCCAGGGCGCGATCGATGTAGTCGGGCAAGACGATGAGATACCCGACGCCTGCGCGAGCCGCCGATGTCAGCGCCCTGGCGTAGTGCTGCTGCGCCCGGCTGGTGTGCTCGATGTGGCGGAAAAACCCGTCGAGCTGCTCTGCCACCCTGCGATCAGCGCCACCATCGACTGGGATGGCATGCAGGGCCGGCGGCCGCTGCTCGACCTGGCCGGCTACGTTGGCGACGTACTGGCCGGTCTGGTCCATGACCAGGCATGGCCGTGCGCCACCCGGGTCCGTCTCACGCTCTGCCTTCTCGGCGGCGTCCCACTGCTGCGGGTCGCTGGGGTCAGAGAACGCCAGGTCCTGCTCGATCTGGCGGCGCTGATCCCCGGCCGCCTCAAGCTGCTCCCGATACCGCTCTCTGGCCTCGCTGACGGTGTCTGCCACGCGCGCCACTGTGGTGAGCGCAGCCTCTCCCGTCTATGCAACACCTTGCATCTACACCCTTGATCCCGAAGCCGCGGAGGTGGTGAAGTCGAGCGTGACCGCCTTCTTCGGCGGCTGGTGCACGACGCACATCAGCCCGAACGCATCGGCGGCATGGCTGGCCCAGTCGTGGTTCGGCCCGAGCCCGATGCCGCGCTCCTGGTCTCGCTTCTCGTGGTACCAGCCCAGCGCATCGAGCCCAGCCTGGCAGCGCTCCTTGTCGAACCACATCGACGGGAACAGCCTGCGGCCCTCCTGGATGCGCGCCATCGCAGCGCCCTTGCCCTGGTTCGGCACCACGGTGACCTTGTACCCGGCCGACCGCAGCGCCGACGCATAGGACACGTCGTGCACCTTGTCCTGCGTGTCGCCGTCGTGCGGCAGCCAGATCTGCGCCACGTCCGGCGTGTATCCGCGGCCGCGCATCCATGCCAGGTGCGCCGACGATGGCTGCCCCACTGCCTCGTAGTAGTCCAGCACCCGGATCTCCAGGCCGATGAACTGAGCCACCCAGATCGTGAACGCGTCAGCCCTGGCGCCGGTGCCGCCGATGTCGCAGAACAGCCTGTACGTCATCAGCGGGTCTGCCCCGACGCGACCGATACGCTGGGCCGCCCTGGCAGCGGTGATGCACGATGCGTAGTAGGCGCCCTCCACAACCGAGGCGTACTCGCCCTCCCAGATGTGGCCGTACTGGTCGGGCCGCTCCTTCAGGTCGCGCTGCCGCTGGCGCTCCAGCTTGTCCGGGAACCATGGGTTGTCGCGCCAGTTCAGTTCAACAACCCGCACCATCGGGTCTGTCGAATTGCGGAACCGCGTCTCCACCGGCGCGTTCTTGCGCTTCGGGTTCCACGTCACCCACAGCTCAGCGTGCCAGCCCTCCCCCTCCTCCCGCAGCGTCGGCAGCAGAACCGTCCACGCCTCGTCTGTGACTGGCTCGGCCTCGTCCACCCAGCACAGCAGGATGCGGCCCTTGGACTTGATCGATGCGATGTTGCGATCGAGGCCGGCAAAAGAGAACTCGATGCGACCGTCACGGCTCTTGATGTACTTGTCGCCGACCTCGTAGTAGGCCGAGAGGAACGCCTCTTCCTCGATGGCGCGCTTGCACTCCTCAAGGCTGGAATCGTCCAGCGAGTTCATGTACTGCCGGCCGCATAGGAGCTGGCCACTGATGCCGGCGGAGCCGAACTCGAATCCGCGGATCGCAACCATCTTGGCGAAGCTGCGTGTCCTTGCAGAGCCCCGCCCGCCGTCGGCGCCGCGCACGTCCGCCGGGCCGAAGAACAGCGGCCTCAGCTTCTCGGGCAGCTTGACCTGGACGGTTGTCACGTCAGCTTTCGCGCCACGTACCGGTCGATCGCGCCGGCCACGTCTGGGTGCCCCATCCACTCCAGCACGATGCGGTTCAGCTCCACATCGCACGTGATGCAGAGCGGGCGCCAGTTGTTGTTGTCAGCGCAGGCAGACCACTGCTCGGACGGGGCGCCGCCGCAGCGAATGCACCTCAGGCGCGCGATGCCGACGCGGGTGTATGGATCGCGGCGCTTGGTGGCCCAGCTCATCGCGCCCTCGCTGCGCGTTTCCTGGCCGCCTCTGCCGCCCGCGCCTCCGGGCTTGCCTTGCGAGCCCTGTACGCGGCCTGCTTGATGGCGTCGCGGCTCCGTTGTCCGTTACCGGCGGCTGGATTCTTCGTGTCCGTTACCGCCGGGGCGCAATGCGGCTCATGCACCCGCATGCAGACCTTGCAGCGCGATGCGGCCTTCATTTCGGCGCCACCCCGACCACCTCGATGCGAGTCACACTCTGCACCGGCCCTCCGCCCTCCCCGGTCACCTGCAGAGGCAGCACCTTGCCAACCAGGGCGAGGAATGGCCCGGGGTGCGACCGCGCCACGCCCTGCAGGTACTCGACCCCGCCTGCGCCATCCAGCGCCTGCAGGATCATTTCCTTCAGCTCGCTGGTCAGCTTGTTGGGGACGCCTTTCTTTCGGCCTGCGCCTGGTCGCTTGCCACCGCGGGTTGATTTAGGTCGATTGTTTGTCATGGCAAGAACTCTCGCTCCATCCACGTCTTGAGCGTGTCGTCACGCGCGCACGCCAGCACGAACGCCACCACGATCAACACCCAGGCGGCAACCTTGAACGGCCAGGCCAGCAGTCTCCCGATCACAAGTGCCTCTCTTCCTCACGCGCGATCCCGCGCTCACGCCTGCGCACGACATGCACGCTCTCCAGGTCGCCGGCCTCGATGAGGTCGTACACCGCTCTGCGGGCCGTCCACAGCGTGCAACCGAACTTGCTCTGCAACATCGCGAATGTCAGCTCCTCCTCCGGGTTCGCGGCAAAGAAGGCTCGAATGCGTTGCACCACACCGTCTTGCCGCGCCATGTCGTCTCACTCCGCCAGTTCGTAGATCCGACCGAACGATTCGTCGGCGACGCAGGTCACGCTGCCGCACTCGTCCGCCACAAGCCACATGCCGGGCTGTGGCTTGTGGACGCCATGCCAGTACTGGGACATCACGACCGGGGCAGCGTCGGCCAGCACGATCTCAGGCCGCCATGGGCTGTTGGGCTGGCTGGTGTCGCGGATCTCGAGGATCTTGGACGCCCGGACGGTGCTGCCGTTGTCACTGCGGCGGTACAGCTTTGGTTCGCTCATGGTGCTCCTTTGGATGCTGGTGATGGTTGCCGGTTCACGCATCCGCCTTGCAGCGGTGCTCCACGGCGAGTGCGTACGGCGGCACGGCGCGCAGGTTGGCCTGCACGACGATCTGGCGCTCGGCGCCGACGCGCTGGACGGCCACCGCCTCGCCTGTCAGTGGATTGAGGCTGACGGTGCACTCGCTGCACTGCCGAGCGTGGGCAGCCATGTCGAGCATGGCCCCCACCGCTGCGTCACCGCGGGTGCAGTGCAGGTAGCGGAAGCGCGGCTTGTGGGCCGGATGGATGGGTTCGTCGATCATGCCGCCTCCACCGTGATGCGCACACCGGGCTCTGGCGCCCTGGTCTGCGCGTACCGCCATGTCACCCGCGGGTCTGCGTCGTCCACCCCGAGCCGGTCCGCGATCCCATCGCGCAGCGCCTTGCAGGCCGCCTGCAGGTTGTCGGTGTCCATGGCCTGGCCGCGCCCGCCGTACAGCCGCTCGATGGTGACCACGCATGGGATTGGCAGCCCTTTGGGCACCACCACGGCAGCTCCACGGTGCCGGCTGGCGCGGCGAGCCCTGTCCGACCAATGCTCGCGCTGGTTTGCAACGCTGACCAGCAGCAGCGGGAGGGTGGTCGTCCAGGTCATCCAGGTCATGCGCCCACCATGGAGAACACGCTCGCGCCAGGAGCAGCCTCGCGCCAAGTCAGCCCAGCCCTGACCTTGATGGCGATCGCCTTTGACACGCCGAGGGCCGCCGCCGCCTGGGCCGCCGTGCCCGGGTGGGCCCTCAGTTGTCGAGCAATGTCCATGTTGATCGTTCCCCATGTCTCTCTGGCGTGCTTCGTCGCCGCCACCCTGCGCTTCACGCTCTTGAGCCGTCCGCTCTTCGCCAGCCAGGCCCGGTGCTCTTTGAGCGTCACCACCCTGCAGTGATCAGGATTCACGCAGTCTCGGTTCTGGCACTTGGATGTCGGAATCACAAAGTGCTTCGGCGGCAGCAGCCGCCCGGTCTTGAGCACCACAGCCGCAATGCGGCAGGAGCGGCACAGCGACATGTCCGTTCCAGGTACCGTGAACCGCACATTCGGCAGACCGAGGCTCTTGCACATGCCCCACTCCCAGCACCCAGTCTCCTGGTCGACCCGGCTCC
>JAHBAP020000361.1 GCA_018500005.2 Mycobacterium sp.
AGATGTGTATAAGAGACAGGGATTGGAGCGTGCTGGTCGACGTCATCACCGCACCTGGATTCTGTGACGAGGCGGTGCGGGTCTACCTGGCTCGCGGCCTGCGGCATGTCGGGCGTCCGGAGGCCGACCACGAGGAGGCCGATCTGACCGTTCATCGGGTGGGGCTGCGGCAGGCGGTCGATCAGGTGCTGGCGGGGGAGATCATCAACTCCATCGCGGCAGCCGGTCTGCTCGCCGCGCACGCGGTCATCGTCGACGGCAAGCCCGCGCGGCCGGTCGACGCCCCGTGGCCGGACCGGTCTTCGGCCTTCGCTGCGCGTAAGGCCGGCTCATGACGACGATGGCGGGAACGGCACTCGACGGCCAGGTTCAGGGATATCTCGACCATCTCGCCATCGAGCGTGGGGTGGCCGCCAACACGCTGATCTCCTACCGCCGCGATCTGCGCCGCTACGTGGAGCACCTGACTCAGCGCGGCGTCGTCGACCTGCGCGACGTCGCCGAGACCGATGTCAGCGAGTTCCTCGTAGCGCTGCGCAAGGGCGATCCCGACACCGGTGCGGTGCCGTTGTCGGCGGTGTCCGCCGCGCGCGCCCTGATCGCCGTCCGGGGCCTGCACCGCTTCGCCGCGGCCGAGGGCATCCTCGACCTCGATGTGGCCCGAGCGGTCAAGCCGCCCACGCCGACCCGCCGGCTGCCCAAGAGTCTTTCGCTGGACCAGGTACTGGCCCTGCTGGATGGCGCCGGCGGCGATGCCGCGACCGACGGGCCGCTGACGCTGCGCAACCGGGCACTGCTGGAACTGCTGTACTCCACCGGCGCGCGGATCTCCGAAGCCGTCGGCTTGGACGTCGACGATATCGACACCGAAGCGCGTTCCGTGTTGTTGCGGGGCAAGGGCGGCAAGCAGCGTCTGGTGCCGGTCGGACGTCCCGCCATCGCAGCCCTGGACGCCTACCTGGTGCGTGGGCGTCCGGATCTGGCCCGCCGCGGCCGTGGCGCCGGATCACCGGGGGGCGCGATCTTCCTCAACGCCCGGGGCGGCCGGCTGTCGCGGCAGAGCGCCTGGCAGGTCCTGCAGGACGCCGCCGAACGCGCCGGGATCAGCGCGGCGGTCTCCCCGCACACGCTGCGCCACTCGTTCGCTACCCATCTGCTCGACGGCGGCGCCGACGTCCGGGTGGTCCAGGAACTGCTCGGCCACGCTTCGGTCACCACGACGCAGATCTACACCCTGGTGACGGTCAACGCCCTGCGTGAGGTGTGGGCGGGCGCCCATCCGCGAGCCTGAATCCAGTCACGACGACCAGCGTGGGAGGTCCCTCCGGTGCTTAACTGCCATGCGCCCACGGGACTCCGACGGCCACCGATAGACTTTGCGCCGATGTTCGCCACGCCGACGGTTCGCCCGATCCGTGGGGCCGGTTTAGGAGTTGGGGCGTGACCGACGAGCAAGACGACACCCCGATCGGCCTGACCGGCCGTCCGCCTCGCCCGATCCCCACACCACAGCCGCTGACCAGCCACGGTCCGGCGGTGGTCATCTCGATGTGCAATCAGAAGGGCGGCGTCGGGAAGACCACCTCGACGATCAACCTGGGCGCCGCGCTGGCCGAGTACGGCCGCCGGGTGCTGCTGGTGGACCTCGACCCCCAGGGCGCGCTGTCGGCGGGCCTGGGAGTGCCGCACTACGAACTGGCGCACACGGTGCACAACCTGCTGGGGGGGCCGCGGGTGGGGATCGAGGACGTGCTGATCCACACCCGGGGCGACGGATTGGACTTGGTCCCCAGCAATATCGACCTGTCAGCCGCCGAGATCCAGTTGGTCAACGAGGTCGGCCGCGAGCAGACCCTGGGCCGAGCGCTGCGACCGGTGCTGGCCGATTACGACTACGTGCTGATCGACTGCCAGCCCTCGCTGGGGCTGCTCACCGTGAACGCGCTGGCATGCTCGGATGGGGTGATCATTCCCACCGAGTGCGAGTTCTTCTCGCTGCGCGGACTGGCACTGCTCACCGATACGGTGGACAAGGTCCGCGACCGGCTGAACCCGAGGCTGGCCATCAGCGGCATTCTGGTCACCCGATTCGACACCCGCACGGTTAATGCTCGTGAGGTCATGGCGCGGGTGCTGGAGCGGTTCGGCGATCTCGTCTTCGACACCGTCATCACCCGTACCGTCCGGTTCCCCGAGACCAGCGTCGCCGGGGAACCGATCACTACCTGGGCCTCGAAATCCACTGGTGCGCAGGCGTATCGCGCGTTGGCGCGCGAGGTCATCGACCGCTTCGGCAAGTGACCACCGAACCGATCGTCGAGCCGGCGGCCGCGGCTGCCTCCGCGCAAGGCCCCGAACCCGGCCCCGGCAGCGTCCCCGAGAAGGGGTTCAGGGTCCGGCTGAACAATTTCGAGGGTCCCTTCGATCTGTTGTTGCAGTTGATCTTTGCCCGCCGGCTCGACGTCACCGAAGTGGCCTTGCACGAGGTGACCGACGAGTTCATCGCCTACACCCGTCAGATCGGCCCGGAACTCGAACTCGACGAGACCACCGCCTTCCTGGTGATCGCCGCCACCCTGCTCGATCTCAAGGCGTCCCGGTTGCTGCCGGCCGGCGAGGTGGAAGACGCCGAGGACCTGGCGCTGCTGGAGGTGCGGGATCTGCTGTTCGCCCGGCTGTTGCAGTACCGGGCGTTCAAACACGTGGCCGAGATGTTCGCCGAGTTGGAAGCCGCGGCGCTGCGCAGCTATCCGCGGTCGGTGGCGTTGGAGGAGCAGTTCGCCGATCTGCTGCCCGAGGTGATGATCGGCGTCGACCCGCAGGCCTTCGCCGAGATCGCCGCAGCCGCGTTCACCCCCCGGCCGGTGCCGACGGTCGGAACCGACCACCTGCACGCCTCCAAGGTGTCGGTGCCCGAGCAGGCGGAGCGGCTGATGGCCATGCTCGAGAGCCGTGGAATCGGGCACTGGGCGTCGTTTTCCGATCTGGTCGCCGATTGCGCCGAGCCGATCCAGATCGTCGGAAGGTTCCTGGCGCTCCTCGAGCTGTACCGGGCTCGCGCGGTAGCATTCGAGCAGTTCGAACCGCTTGGGGTGCTGCAGGTTTCGTGGACCGGAAACAGCTTGGTGAACGAAGAGTTGGTGAGAGCCGAGTGGGAAGAACAGTGACCCTGGAAGAAATTCAGCAGCAGGCTGACGACAAGACCGGCCAGTCCGAGGAATCGGATGCCGAGACCAGCTATGTCGACGATGTCGACGACGACGAATTGAGCCGGATTCTGGAAGCTCTGCTGTTGGTGGTGGACACCCCGGTGAGCGCCGAGACACTGGGCACGGTGACCGAGCAACCGGTGCACCGGATCACTGAGATTCTGTCGAAGATGGCCGAGGAACTGACCTCCCGCGACAGCGGGATCGATCTGCGCGAAGCCGGCGGCGGGTGGCGGATGTACACCCGGGCACGATATGCCCCCTACGTCGAGCGGCTGGTCATGGACGGCGCCCGCTCCAAGCTCACCCGCGCCGCCCTGGAGACGCTGGCGGTGGTGGCCTACCGCCAACCGTTGACCCGGGCTCGGGTCAGCGCGGTACGCGGCGTCAACCTCGATGCGGTCATGCGC
>JAHBAP020000380.1 GCA_018500005.2 Mycobacterium sp.
CCTCTGGGCACAGCGTCGGCGAACTGCCGACGCTGTGCCCAGAGGTCACCTCGGGAGATCGTCAGGCCGTCCGGCTGGAAGGCAGCCATCCCCTTCACCTTCGGCTCCGGGTCGGAGGCGAAGGGGTCTGGCGACCCGCCCAGCACGAACTTCAGATCATCGGGATGGGTGATCAGCAGCGACTCGTCCTTGGCCACCCGTACGTAGAACGGCCCCGGTCCGTGACGCTTCACCAGTCCCTCGACCAGCTGGTAGCCCAGATGGTCGGTGCCCAGCCTGGACGCGATCTTTACCGGAAGTTCCCGCTTGTTGAACAGTCCCTGAACGATGTTGGGCACACCGATCTGAGCCGTGAAGCGGATTCCTTCCAGTGCTGACGCGTGCGGAAAGTCCTGTGCCACTTGTCCCTTAGCCCCAGGGCATGTAGGCGCGAACGGTATCGGCCAGCTGGACGATACGGTTCGGCTTGTCCGGGGCGGGCGCACCGAGCTTTGGCCACGGCGCGAAGATGCGCTCGACACCCTCGAGGGCCGGCTCCAGTTCCGGGTAGTGACGGAGGATGACGTCCTTCATCGAGGTGTTGTTCACCCAGTCGAAGCCGACCTGGGTGTAGACATCGGCGTTGAAGTCCTTGGTGAAGAACCGGTCGGACTTGAGTCGGCGCGAGGCCATCAGGATGAACACCCGGAATGCGGTGTCGGAGAAGCCGAAGCCCTTCGGCGGTTGCTCGGCCTGCATGCCGATCTGGGTGTCGACCAGGTCGACGTCGCCGCCGTAGATCTCGTTGATCTCCTTGGCCCATTCCTTGTTGGGCGTGATCTCGTCGATGCTCTTGCGCCGCGGCATGTGCAGCATCTCGCGGAAGTCGTTGTAGCGCGGGACACCACGCTCGCGGTCGCGAACGAGGTCCAGCGTCGCGAGGTCGGTGATCTGACCGTCGATCCGCTCCAGCTTGCGCAGGGCGTTGGGGTAGTTGTGCAGGCAGATCGCACCGGCGCTGGCCTGAGCCATCGAGTACCAGAGGTCGCCCATCTCCATGCTGTGCATGAAGTCTCGGGTGTACTTGCCCTGGATCTCGGTGAAGGTGGTGTTGCGCAGGTGCTCGCCGGACTCCAGCGAGAACCAGTTCCAGTCATCCGGGATCAGTGGGTGCAACCGGTAGACCGTCACGAACTCCTCGGTCAGCGAGAACGGCGCCGAGTGATGGTCGGCCGGCGAACCGACGATGCCCGACAGGGCCTCGCTGTCACCAATTCGGCCGATCTTTTCCTTGAAACGCTCCCCAAGTGCGCCGTACCAGTTGGCGTTCATGCCAATCTGCAGAGCCGGGTGGCGCAGCACGCAGGTCGTCCACTCCACGGTGTGGATCTTGGCGATCAGCGCGGAGACGACTAGTACCGCGGTCTCGTATAACCGCTGGTCGTCCATACTCGGGTAGGCCTTCTTCAGGGCATCGCAGACCGCGTTGTGCTCGTTGGCAAACAGGGTGTGCAGAATGCCTACACCGGTCCAGTAGTTGTCCTCGAAGCCGGTGAGGTCGATGCCCTCGGTGGTGTTGCTCTTGGGCAACCGACCGTCGTTCTCGACCTTGATCTTGCCGTCGGTGAAGGTCCGGATGTGGGACTGCTTTTCCTTACCGGTGCCGTAGATCTGCGAGCCGTCCCACCAGTGGGTCTCGGTGTTGGCGAACACCGGGGCGGGCTGGCCGTCGACGATCTCCTTGCCGTTCATCGGGATGGTGCGGCGGATCTGCATCGGGTTCTGCGGGAAGTCGTCACCGGCGCCCAGCGGGATGTCGATGACCTTGGCCGGGTCGCCGTTGCCGTGGAAGAACCAGTTGTGGTTCTCAAACTGGATCCACGCCGCGGCGATGGTGTTGACGATGCCGGCCGGCTTGAACGAGTCGCGGGCCATCAGCTTGCGGCTGATCAGCCGGGGATCCGGATCGAGCAGCTTCTTGGTGTGGGTGATGGTCATGCTCGCCGGGGCGTTGCGGCCGAAGCCGGTGCCGGCGGCGCCCATCCACGGATCAGACAGATCGTTGAACGTGCCGTCCGGCGTCCGGGCCCGCTTGGCCTCATCGCTTGGCTCGCCGAGATCGGTTGAGGGCCGGATGCCCTCGCCCTCGAATAGGTTTTCTTCACGCAGTTCATCGCGCAGCTTGGTCAGCGCGTGAACCTGCAGGACAAGTGACGGATGCTCGTACCACTGCTTGTCGCTCATATATCTACCCCTCTTGAAAGTTTGTTGGTGGTTGACGGACCAGGGAAGTCAGCGCGGGATGCGCAGCGCGAAGTAGCCGAGCCGGTAGTAGCCCGAGCCGGTGTTGTAGAGAATCTTGCCCAGGTAGACACCCGGCACCAACTCGACGAGTTCGTCGCGAATCTTGCGGATGACCAGCTTGGGGTTCTTCTCGATCTCGGCGTAGTCGATCACCATGACGTCGACGTCGGGATCTTCCTTGCCGGCCTCGACGTAGGTGTCGAAGTCGAAGGCCAGCTTGCCGTCGGTGTGGTCGGTCATCTTGTACAGCGGCCACAGCAGCTTGCCGACCAGTCCGGTGCTCTTAGTCAGGCGGTTGTCGCCCTTGGCGGCATCCTTGTCGAACCGCTTGCCCTGCCAGGGCATCCACATCGAGGTGATCACCCGCACCACAGCGTCAAACTTCTCGTTGGTGGTGGTCATCACCAGCATGCCCTCGGTTGCGCCGTGCAGGTCCGTCGGAGCGGTGCCCAGCCGGAACAACTCGTTGAGGTCGGAATCCGCTGCGGCGGCGTCGGTCTTGGCCCCCTTGGACAGATCGTTAATCCACGCCCACGTCGAGTCGGCCGCACCTTCGGGATGAGCCTTGACCGAGTCGCGCAACCACTCGAGCTTGCCGGCAACGCCCGGAGCCATGGTGCCGGGTTCCTTGGCCATAAAAATGTCCTCCTAGTACAGGGTCCTGTCGCAATGCATGCGGATCGTCCGGAGATCGTATGGGGAAATGATTCCGTTCCGCATGATTATTGGACAACGATTCGTGTCGACCGCCAACGGCGGGGTGCCCGACGGAACGTCGGTTACCACCTGGCAATCAGCGAATATTGTGGCGGCCACCACGCATACGGGGGTTATGGGGCCGGTGTCGTCGCCGTGGCAAACCGCCTCAGGCGAAGGGCGGATCGCCGACCCCGGCGATGGTGTGGGTGCCCCACGGCGTCAGTTCGACCACCCGGGCGACAGCGGTGCGGTCCTCGATCGTGAGGGTGACTCCCGCCGCCCGGCCCCGGGCCGCATCGGGCAGGGGGTCGAACACCATTCCCTGCCAGTGGTACCGACCGTCGATGGCGTCCAGATGGCCGACCAGCCGAACCCGACTGGTGAACGATTCACCGGCCACGGTGACCGTCGCAGGACCGTCGTAGAGACCGTCGGGCGCGGGTTGGACACCGGTCAGATAGAACCGCGACTCGACGGACTGGGGCCGCCAGCGATGCACGGCGACGTCTCCCCTGGCCTCCATCCGCGCGGCGCCGGACCGTTCGATGAGCTGCAGGCACCGGGTGACATAGCGCGCCTGCCGGCGCACATCCGGCCCAGGGATCCGGAAGTAGTTGGGAACGCCGTGGCTTGCCACGACGGCGTTGGACGACGGTCGGGTGTCCACCACGACCATCGCGTTCGCGGTCGTCCCGTCGGAGGCCGTCACCGTCCAGGTCTCAGTCGCAGTGTCGAAGTGCGCTTCTGCCCGATCGGGCAGCAGAGTGAAGTCCGCCAACTCGAGTCCGAGCGGGCGCCTGGCGCCAATGACGATGGCGCTCAAAGGAATCCGCCACGGCGCCACATCCACCGGCTGAGCCGGCCCATCAGACCGACCTCCTCGAAGAAGGACGCCAGCGGCGCGAAAGACTCCCGGCACTTCTGCTGGAAATGCGGGTTGGCACGGGCCACCTGCTGCATGCGCCTGCCGTCCAAGCCCGCCCGGTAGTAGTAGATGGGCAGGGTGAACAGCATCCGGTAGAACGGCCCGCCGACGCCATGCACATTGGCCAGGATGACCTTGTGGTACCACGGCATGGCCGGCACCGACTTGCGCAGATCATCGCGCGCGAACTGGATGTGGCGCGCCTCCTCGGTGACGTGGATCCGCATCAACCGTCGGACGATCGGCTGTAGATCGGGCTCGTCGAGGATCTGACGCTGCAGCGCGTCGAAGATCTCCTCGCCGACCAGTGCCGCGCCCCACAGCACCGGCCCGCGGAAGGTGAACGGCAGCGCGTTGATGATGATCCGCTGAGTCAGGCTGGGGCGAACCGGGACCCCGCCGACACGGTCGATCGTCTTGCCGAACATCACCATGTGCCTGGTCTCGTCACCCATCTCGGTGAGCATGTAATGGGTGGCCTTGGCCGTCGGATTGGCATGCATGATGTTGCGCAGGATGCCCTGGTTGAGGATGTTCTCGAACCAGATGCCGGCGGAGAGCATGTTGACCAGTTGCTGGCGGGACAGTTCGCGCTGTTCGTCGCGGGTCAGCGCGTCCCACTCCGGGGTGCCGTAGATGGTGATCATCTGCGCCGGCAGAAAGAACTTGTCCGGGTCGAGCGGGGCGTCCCAGTCGATGTCGACGACCGAGTCGTAGGACTTCTTGACCGACCCGTTCAGCAGGCGCTCGGAGAACTCCTCGCGGGTCCGTGAGATGGATGCAGTCACCAGGAGTACCCCCTCGGGTTGCGGACGGAGCATGTTGAGGTTCGTTAATCCGAAGGTAAAACCCGGTACCGGCGGTTGTCAATACCGTCGGTACCGGATACTTGGTTTCGTTATTCCCGCGGGCCCTCGCCGGTGCTGCGTAACTATGCGAGCATCGACGTATGACGCACTATCGGGTGATCGACAGTCCGGTGGGCCCGCTGACAATTGCCGGTGTCGGGTCGACGCTGCAGCACCTGCGGATGGTCGACCAGAGCCACGAGCCGGATCGCTCAGACTGGAAGCCAGCCGGCCCCGGCATATTCGACGATGTCGTCGAGCAACTCCAGGCGTATTTCGCAGGCTCACTGACTACATTCGACGTCGACCTAGAACTGACCGGTACAGAATTCCAACGTCGGGTCTGGGCGGCACTGCAAACCATCCCCTACGGCGAAACCCGCTCATACGCAGAGATCGCCGAGCAGATCGGATCTCCAGGCGGATCCCGGGCGGTCGGCTTGGCCAACGGCCGCAACCCGATCGGCATCATCGTTCCGTGCCACCGGGTGATCGGGTCGACCGGCAGCCTCACCGGATATGGCGGCGGAATCGACCGCAAAATGGCGTTGCTGACATTGGAGAAATCGAATATGCCGGCCGAAGCCACGTTATTCGGCTGACGATATTCGGCTGCGGTTATTGGGAATTCCGAGAATTTACTTTCCCCGAAAAAGGGGAACGCCCCCCGATTTCTCGGGGGGCGTTCCTAATTTGTGTTCGGCGGTGTCCTACTTTTCCCCCCGTGGGGGTAGTATCACCGGCGCTGGTAGGCTTAGCTTCCGGGTTCGGGATGGGCCCGGGCGTTTCCCTGCCGCTATGGCC
>JAHBAP020000039.1 GCA_018500005.2 Mycobacterium sp.
ACCCAGCACCGCCCCCGCAACGGTCGCGGTCAAGCAGATGAGCACCGCCCCGCGCATGGAGTCGTCGAGTTCGGAGGCCGGGGTGCCGTCGCTCATGGGGGTCTCCGGCACGCTCGCATCGTAAGGGGCGCACTTGGCATCTCGCAGGCTTCGTCTCCGAGACCTGCTCGGTGTCACGTCTGGTAGATGGACTCGCCACCGACCGATTCAGGGCGTTCCCTCGGCGAGCCGCCGACCGACCACTTCCTCTGCGTGACGGTGACCGACCAACTCGAAGCCGAGGATGGTCACCATCGGCGCGAGCGTGATGATCAGCAGACACACCGGCATCGACACGCCTGCCGCGGCAAGTGCCACCGCACCCAACAACACGGCGCCGGTCAGCGCCAGCAGCAGGGTGTGGAAGCTGTCCCATTCGCTGACCAGCAGGGTGTAGAGCAGGAAGATCGAGCCGATGTAGACGCCGACCGGGATGGCGACCGTCAGGACGGTCCCGACCGAACTGAGCGCCGAGTGGTGCTCGATGTAGTAGGCGGCGGCATGCAACCCGGCCCCGGTGGCCACGATCGCGCTGAACAACGGAATGTGGGAGTAGCCGAACCGGATCGCCCTACGGCGGTCGGCATGCAGCAGATGTGATGACGGGACCACGAAGTAGATCCACCACATGCCGAAGGTCAATCCGACGCCGGCCACTGCCACCAGGACGGCATCCATGGTCCACCCTTCTTCGGTGACCTCCGCCGACAGCGAGGCGACGGTGCCGACGATGCCCTCGCCGAGCGCGATGATCGTCAGAAGCCCGTACCGTTCGGCAATGTGGTGGGCGTGCCACGGTGCGCTGCCCTTGCGGGTCTCGACAAGCCAAGGCCCCGAGAGCTCCACCACGGTCATCACACCGACCAGAACGAAGGTGACCGGCAGCGACGCATCCACGATCATGATGCCGATCCAGCCGATCTGGGCGGCGGTGAGCGTGACGGCGTAGGTCAGGCAGATGGAGCGCCGCGCAGGATCCTGTTTGGCGGCGCGTAACCATAACGCCACCAGGGCAACTCGCATCACCACGTAGCCGGCGACCACCATGCGGTTGTCGATGTGCCCGCCCTCGTCGATCGAGGCGTACATCGGCGGAAGTCCCAGCGCCAGGATGATGACGCCGACCATCTGCAGCATCGTCAACAGGCGATACACCCAGTCATCGGTGTCATACGCCGAGGCGAACCAGCTGAAGCCGACCCATGCCCAGCACACCAGGAGAGTGGCGAAAGCGAAGCCGGTCAGGCCCGCCGCAACGTGTCCCTCGGCGAGCAGGTGCGCCAGTTGGGAGGCGGCGACGCCGAACGCCACCACGAAGGTCAGGTCGAAGAGCAACTCGAGAGGAGTCGCAACCCGGTGTTGTTCAGCCGGGTCACGGCCGGACATCACCCGCAATCCATGCGGATGCGCCACGGGTTTGGGCCGCTGTTCTCGAGAAGTCACCAGGGCATCTTCTCCCCTGGATCGGGAACGATGTCGGATCTTCGTGCCTCAGTTCCTGCGCAGCGCGTCCCACGCCGACCAGATGGCCGCCTGCTCGGAGTCGCGGCGGTTGACCGGGTCGAGGTTGAACTTGGAGGTGATCGTCCCGATCACCGACGAGAGGTCGTAGGTCGTGGAGTCCACCCCGCTGCGGGGCAGGGTGTTGGAGACGAACAGTGTCGGAATCCTGGTGCCCGGACCGAAGTCGTCGTGGGCGCCCTTGGTCGTCGGCCCCTGCCCGGGCGGGGGCACGTGGTCCCAGGCGCCACCGAACTCGTCGTAGGTCACGATGGTGAGAGTGTCGCTGGCACAGGGGCCTTCGTAGACCGACTCCAGTATTTCGGCGATCGCCTCGTCGCCGACGTAGGCGCTGCCGTAGCCGGGATGCTGGTTGCGCGGCCCGATCTCCTGGACGAACGAGACTGGCTTGAGGCCACAGCTGTCGCCCTTGAGCAGCGGGTACCAGGCCGCGAGGTCCTGCAGATTCTTCTCCCGGTTCAAGCGGGTCTGATCGGTCTCCTGGGACCAGTTGTAAAAGTAGTTGAACGACTGGTGGTGGTACTGGAAGTCCCTGTCCGGGCAAAGCGGCCAGGTCGTGGAGGGGTCGGCGGTCGGGTCCGAGCAGCCTTGCGGGTTATTGGCCGGCTTGCCCTCTTTGTCGGTGTAGTCGCGCGGGACCGCGGCGGCGCCGTTGGTCCAGCCCGGTGCGTCGCGCAGGCCGTTGGCATTGGACCAGCCACCGGAGTACCACGCCCAGTCCACACCTGCGTCGTTGAGCCGGTCACCGATGGTCGTGTGCTTCAGCAGCGGCACCAGACGCTCCTTGACCGCGCCCGGCGGGTAGGGCCACTGCACCGAAAAGCTGGTATTGACCACCCAGTCGCCGCACAGTGCCTTTGCCGCGGTGCGCGGCGTGCCGCACAACTGGGTCACCTGGCCGTCTTTGAGTCCGCCGGGGGTAGGCGAGACGTAGTAGTTGTACTGACCGAAAGGCAGCTTGCCGCTGGCTTTCTCGGCGCTCTTGGGCATCCCGTTCTCGTCGAGCACGGAACGAACCGCATCCGGGGCGTCCGGCCACTGCGGCAGCGTGGAACTGATCAGCCACTGCCCGTTGGCGAACGACCCGCCGAAGGCGCCCGCGAAGAACTTGTCGGCCACCGCGAATTTCGGTGCGCCCGGGCCGGTCAGATACTTGTAGGTGTTCAGCTTTTTGGTGTCGTAGTAGCCCATCACCAGCCCGGCGGCGTCGCTGCCGACGGCATAGCGGTTCATCGCGCCACCGTTGAGCTGGTACTGCTCCTGGTAGAACCGGTGCACCAGATCGCGGGTGCAGCCGCCGGCCTGCGCACCCGGCGAGTCAGCGGCGACGCCGTTGTCGGCGGGCACCTGGGCGAAGCGGGCCAGCGAGGTGTCGGTGCCCGGTGGCGGGCAGGTTTCCGCACCGGGCGGCAGGGCGGAATCCAGCGGGAAGGGAGCATTGGCGAACACCGACTGATACGACACGCCCGCCGCTTCACCGGTGCACGCCGGACCACCTGCGGGGCCCCCGGGCTGGAGATTGATGTCGTTGATCAGTAAGCAGCCCAACGGTTTTCCGTCCTGGCCAATCTGGATGGTGTTCTGGGGCTTGGCCGTGGCGATGTTGTCCACCGCGTCGCCGTTGACCCGATCCCAGGTGCCGAAGAGTTTGTTGAAGCTGTTGTTCTGCATGAACACCACGACGATGTGCTTGGTGGCGTCGGCGCCCGCGCGTTCGGCCGGGCCCAGGGCGATTCTCGGCCCGGGGTTCTGGGCCTGCGCGGCCAGTGTGGGCAGCGCCGAAGCGCCCGGTTGGGCGGACGTCGGGGTCCCCGACCCGTTCTTCGACCCGTTCGCACTGCAGCCCGACGCGACCAGCACTGAGCACAGCGACAGCACGGCAACCCCAGTTCTCCCCTCCCCCCTCCCCTCCCTCGCCCTCCCGTTTCCCCCCCCCGTATCAACCGAGAGTTCATCATGGACGAGCCGATCGGCCCAGAAC
>JAHBAP020000035.1 GCA_018500005.2 Mycobacterium sp.
CGTCGGCGCCTACCACCTGATGCGCACCCAGGGCGGTCGCGGCGTGCTGATGGGCGGCGTCCCCGGCGTTGCGCCCGCTGTGGTGGTGGTGATCGGCGGTGGCATGGCCGGCGACAACGCCGCGGCCGTCGCCTGGGGCATGGGCGCCCACGTCACCGTCTTCGACCTCAACATCAACACCTTGCGCAAGATCGACGCCGAGTACGGCGGTGCCATCGAGACCCGGTACTCCTCGCGGCTGGATCTGGAGAACGCCGTCAAACAGGCCGACCTGGTGATCGGCGCGGTACTGGTGCCCGGCGCCAAGGCGCCCAAGCTGGTCACCAATTCCACTGTGGCGCAGATGAAGCCGGGTTCGGTGCTGGTCGACATCGCAATCGACCAGGGCGGCTGCTTCGAGGACTCCCGGCCCACCACCCACGACGAACCAACGTTCAAGGTGCACAACTCGGTGTTCTACTGCGTGGCCAACATGCCCGGTTCGGTGCCGCGTACGTCGACCTACGCGCTGACCAACGCCACGATGCCCTACGTGCTCAAGCTCGCCGACAAGGGCTGGCAGGGTGCCTGCTTCAACGACCCGGCCCTGGCCAAGGGCCTCTCGACCCATGACGGCAAACTGCTCAACGCCGAGGTCGCCCGCGACCTCGATCTGCACTACACCGATCCGGCCGGACTGCTCGCCTGATCACCAGGGTCATCCCGCGAATGCCCGCAGCCGGTGCGGCAAGGACCGTTTGGAGCGGTGCGGCCCGAGGACCGCGGCGCCGAAGCGACCGGAGAGAACCTTGCGGGCCACCGCGTTGACATCCTCGACGGTGACCTGCTCGATTTGTCGCAGCGTGCTGCTGAGGGTGCGGTACTGACCGTAGTTGATCTCGGTACGGCCCAGGCGGTTCATCCGGGACGCGGAATCCTCCAGGCCCAGTAGCAGGCCGCCGCGCAGGGAACCCTTGGCGATGCGGCATTCGGCCTCGGTGATGCCGTCGCGTGCGACGGTCTCGAGCACCTCGGAGGCTAGGCGCACCACTTCGTCGAACCGTTCCGGAAGGCATCCCGCGTAGATCGAGAAGGCCCCGCTGTCGGCGAATGAGTCGATGGCGGAGTACACCGAGTAGGCCAGGCCGCGGGTCTCCCGGATCTGTTGGAACAGACGGGAACTCAGTCCGCCGCCGAGTGCGGTGTTGAGCACCGACAACGCCCAGCGGTCCGGCCAGTGCCGACCGGGAACCCGCACCCCCAGGGTCAGATGGGTCTGCTCGCAGTCCCGAGAAACCAAGGTCAGCCCCGGTGGGACCGAAAGCCGGCCGGCGCCCTTGCGATGCGGTTGCGGCTTGCGTCCCCGAGCCAGGCGGGCGCCGAAGAACTCGCGGGCCAGCGCCACCACGTGGTCATGGTCGACGTTCCCGGCGACCGCCAGCACCATGCGATCGGGGGTGTAGCGGCGAACGTGAAAGGACCGCAGCTGACTGCGGGTCATTCCCGACACCGACTCGACGCTGCCGATCACCGGCCGTCCCACCGGGTGGTCGCCGAACATCGCCGACAGGAAGACGTCGCCGAGGGTGTCCTCCGGATCGTCGTCGCGCATCGCGATCTCCTCGAGCACCACATCGCGCTCGAGTTCCACGTCATCGGCCGCGCAAACGCCGTTGAGCACGACGTCGGCCACCAAGTCGACGGCCAACTCCAGATCGTCGTCGAGCACGTGGGCGTAGTAGCAGGTGTGCTCCTTGGAGGTGAACGCGTTCAGCTCGCCGCCCACCGCATCGACCGCCTGAGCGATCTCCACCGATGTGCGCGTCGGGGTGGCCTTGAACAACAGGTGTGCCAGGAAATGGGCGGCTCCCGCGACGGTCGGACCTGCGGCGCGGGAGGCCACGTTCACCCAGACGCCCACCGATGCCGAACGAACCGATGGGACATGCTCGGTCACCACCCGCAGACCGCCCGGGAGGACGGTCCGGCGGACGGGATCTTTAGCTGCCGGCGGTCGCGGCATCTGCCGGTGCCGGTGCAGCCTCTGCGGAAGCGTCGGCATCGTCACCAACCGGGATCAGCGAGATCTTGCCGCGGTTGTCGATATCGGCGATCTCCACGCGGATCTTGTCGCCAACCTTGCAGACGTCTTCCACCTTGGCGACCCGCTTTCCGCGGCCCAGCTTGGAGATGTGCACCAGACCGTCGCGGCCCGGCAGCAGCGAGACGAAAGCACCGAAATCGGTGGTCTTGACGACGGTTCCGAGGAACCGCTCACCGACCTTGGGCAACTGCGGGTTGGCGATCGCGTTGATCCGGTCGATGGCCGCCTGGGCGGACGGGCCGTCGGTGGCGCCGACGAACACCGTGCCGTCGTCCTCGATGGAGATCGACGCGCCGGTCTCCTCGGTGATCGCGTTGATCATCTTGCCCTTGGGCCCGATGACCTCGCCGATCTTGTCCACCGGGATCTTGATGGCCGTGACGCGCGGAGCGTACGGGCTCATCTCGTCAGGGGCGTCGATGGCCTCTGCCATCACCTCGAGGATCGTCATCCGCGCGTCCTTGGCCTGCGCCAGCGCGCCGGCCAGCACCGAGGACGGGATGCCGTCGAGTTTGGTGTCCAACTGCAGGGCGGTGACGAACTCCTTGGTGCCGGCGACCTTGAAGTCCATGTCGCCGAAGGCGTCCTCCGCACCGAGGATGTCGGTCAGCGCGACGTAGCGGGTCTCACCGTTGACCTCGTCGGAGACCAGACCCATCGCGATGCCGGCGACCGGCGCCTTGAGCGGCACACCGGCGTTCAGCAGCGACAAGGTCGAGGCGCACACCGAGCCCATCGAGGTGGAACCGTTGGAGCTCAACGCTTCCGACACCTGGCGGATGGCGTAGGGGAACTCCTCGACGCTGGGCAGCACCGGCATCAGGGCACGCTCGGCGAGCGCGCCGTGGCCGATTTCGCGGCGCTTGGGCGAGCCCACCCGGCCGGTCTCACCGGTCGAGTACGGCGGGAAGTTGTAGTGGTGCATGTAGCGCTTGGACTTCTCCGGTCCCAGCGAGTCGATCTGCTGGGCCATCTTGACCATGTCGAGAGTGGTGACGCCCATGATCTGGGTCTCGCCACGCTCGAACAGCGCGCTGCCGTGCGCCCGCGGGATCACCGCGACCTCAGCGCTCAGCGCCCGGATATCGGTGATGCCGCGGCCGTCGATGCGGAAGTGGTCGGTCAGGATGCGCTGGCGGAC
>JAHBAP020000488.1 GCA_018500005.2 Mycobacterium sp.
ACTCGAAAACGGGCACAAGGTGCTTGCCCACATCTCCGGCAAGATGCGAATGCACTACATCCGCATTGCTCCCGGCGACAAGGTGCAAGTCGAGCTCACGCCGTATGACTTGACTCGGGGCCGGATCACGTTCCGGTACCGCTAGTCGGGTCGCAATCCACTACACGTTCGAACGGAAGCGAAACACGCATGAAGGTCCGTCCTTCGGTCAAGAAAATTTGCGACAAGTGCAAGGTCATTCGACGCCACGGCAAGGTGCGAGTGTTCCCGCTCGGCCCCGGTTTTCTGGTCGACGGGCACCCGGTCGTGCTGACCGCCCCGCGCCGTTCAGCGCCCCCGGTCGCACAGCGGACCGCATCCGGTTCGGTGAAAGTGGTTGGCGCCAAAGCGCGTACGGCACTTGCCGGCCGTATCTACGTGGAAGGCCGACACGACGCCGAACTGGTCGAGCAGGTCTGGGGTGACGATCTGCGCGTGGAAGGCGTCGTCGTGGAGTATCTCGGCGGCATCGACGATCTGGCCGATATCGTCGCCTCGTTTCGCCCCGGCGCGGGAAGGCGCCTCGGGGTGCTCGTGGACCATCTCGTCGCCGGCTCCAAGGAGGCCCGCATCGCCGAGGCGGTGCGCCGGGGGCCGGGCGGTGAGCACACCCTGGTGGTGGGCCATCCCTTCGTGGACATCTGGCAGGCCGTCAAGCCGGCGCGGGTGGGTCTTTCGGCGTGGCCGACGATTCCACGCTCAGTCGAGTGGAAGGTCGGTATCTGCCAGAGCCTGGGTCTACCCCATCGGACGCAAGCCGATATCGCTGCGGCATGGCAGCGCATCAGGGGCTCGGTTCGGGACTGGACCGACCTGGAACCTGAACTGATCGGCCGGGTCGAAGAACTGATCGACTTCGTGACCGTGGGCTGAATCCCGCGGCGGGAGTGAACCGACATCTGGGCGATCTTGAGGACAGTCCGGAACAAGTTAAGTAGATTTTCCGGCAACTAAGTCAGTGCAGCAAACCGACAAGAGGGTCCGAAAATGACTGATACAGGCTCCGATAACGGCAGTCCGCAGGATGAGCAATCAATCGGCGGTGGTCTTTCGCGGCGCAGGATCCTTGGCGGATTGGCCGCTGGTGCGGGTGTCGCGGCGGCATCGGCTTTCGTCGCCGGATGCGACTCCAAGGAGGGTGGCGGTGGCGGCCAGGCTGCCGGCGGTGGTGACGGTCCGCCGGGGTACGGCACCGGGATCAACGATGGGTTCGACGGCAAGATCGAACTCGACGTCCGCGACTCCACGCCGGACTGGAAGCCCTTCGAACTGAAGAAAGCACCCGAGGGTGCTCCAAATATTCTGGTGGTGCTCTACGACGACACCGGTATGGCGGCGTGGTCGCCTTACGGCGGCCGGATCGATATGCCGGTGATGCAGAAACTCGCCGACAACGGCGTCATGTACTCGCAGTGGCACACCACTGCGCTGTGCTCGCCGACCCGATCCTGTTTTCTGACGGGCCGTAATCACCATGTGAATCGATTCGCCGCAATCACCGAGGGCTCAAACGGATTCCCGGGCGCGGCAGCACGTACCCCGGCACAGTGCGCGACGGTCGGACAGGTGTTGCAGGACAACGGCTACAGCACGTTCTGGATCGGCAAGAACCACAATGTGCCCGAAGAAGATGTCTCCAGCGGCGGCAGCAAGTCGGAGTGGCCGTTGCAGAAGGGATTCGACCGTTTCTACGGGTTCCTCGGCGGCGAGACCAATCAGTGGTACCCGGATCTGGTCGAAGACAACCGTTTCGTCGAGCAACCCTACGGCCCGGAGGAGGGCTACCACCTCTCCAAGGACCTGGCCGACAACGCCATCCGGATGCTGCGCGATCAGAAGTCGTCGAATCCGTCCAAGCCCTGGTTCATGTGGTTCTGCCCGGGAGCCAATCATGCGCCCCACCATGCTCCGCAGGAGTACATCGACAAGTACAAGGGCAAGTTCGACGACGGCTACGAGGCCTACCGGGACTGGGTGCTGCCCCGAATGATCGAGAAGGGGGTGTTCCCGAAGGACACCAAGATGACTCCGATCAACCCGCTGCCGGATGACGTCGAAGTGGCCAATGACAATGTCCGGCCGTGGAATTCGCTGAACGCGGACGAGAAGAAGCTGTTCTCCCGGATGGCGGAGGTGTATGCCGGGTTCTCCGAGTACACCGACGCCCAGATAGGCCGGATCGTGGACTATCTGGACCAGACCGGGCAGTCGGAGAACACGATCATCTTCTACTGCGCGGACAACGGGGCTTCGGGTGAAGGTTCGCCGAACGGATCGGTCAACGAGAACAAGTTCTTCAACGGCTACCCGGACGAGTTGTCGGAGAACATGAAATACCTCGACACCCTCGGCAGCCCGGACACCTACAACCACTATCCGACCGGGTGGGCGACCGCGTTCTCCACTCCGTTCCAGATGTTCAAGCGCTACAGCCAGTTCGCCGGGGGAACGTGTGATCCGATGGTCATTTCGTGGCCCAAGGGCATCAAGGCCAAAGGCGAAGTGCGCCACCAGTATCACCACGCCACCGACGTGGCGGCGACGGTCCTCGACGTCGCAGGGCTGGAGATGCCCAAGGAGTACAAGGGCATCAAGCAGTACCCGCTCAACGGGGTGTCGATGCGGTACAGCTTCGACGACGCCAAAGCGAACACCACCCGCAAGCGTCAGTACTTCGCCATGCTCGGCACCCGCGGCATCTGGCAGGACGGCTGGAAGGCGGCCACCCTGCACGCTCCGATCAGCGGCAAGGGGCACTTCGACGAGGACCGCTGGGAGCTCTACCACGTCGAGGAGGACCGCTCGGAGTCGACGAACCTCGCCGAACAGAATCCGGACAAGCTCAAAGAGCTCATCGACGCCTGGTTCGAGGAGGCCAAGAACAACTTCGTGCTGCCGCTGGACGACCGCACAGCGGTCGAACAACTCGGCAACGCGCGCCCGCAGGCCGAGCCGCCACGGGATCGTTACATCTACTACCCGGACACCGCCCCGGTGCCCGAGGGCGTCGCGGCCAGTGTTCGTGGCAGGTCCTACAAGATCATCGCCAACGTCGAATTGAACAACGACGCCGACGGCGTCCTGTTCGCCCACGGTTCGCGGTTCGGCGGGCACACCCTGTTCGTCAAGGACGGCCGACTGCACTACGTCTACAACTTCCTCGGCATCAAGCCAGAACAGGACTTCGTCTCCGAGCCGTTGTCCCCGGGCAAGCACTCATTGGGAATGGAGTTCAAGCGGGAGCGGGCCGGGGAGCACGGCGAGTCGCTGGGCACCACCACGCTCTACGTCGACGAGAAGCCGGTCGCGACCGGCCCGATGAAGGCCCAGATCGGCAAGTTCACGCTGTCCGGAGACGGTTTGTGCGTCGGTTATGACAGCGGTGACAACGTGTCCGAGCAGTACAAGAACCCGGGGAAGTTCACCGGTGGCACCATCCAGGGGGTTGCCGTCGACGTCAGCGAGAAGGCCTACATCGACCTGCAGAAGGATGCTGCCGCCGCGTTCGAGACCGACTGATCCGGCGGTAGCTCGGGAGCACGCAGGGCAGGACGACGGAGGGCAGGTTTCGCAGCGGTAATCTGACCCGATGCCAGGGCCCACGACGCTGTACATCTTTCCGCACGCCGGCGGGGCGCCGAAGTACTACGTGCCGTTCGCCAAGCAGTTCACCAGCGACATCAATCGCGTCGCCGTGCAATACCCGGGACGGGACGGCAGCCACGACCTCGGCTCCTTCAGCACCATCCCAGACCTGGCCGAACGGGTCACCGACCTATTGCCGGCCCGCAATGCCGGCCCGGTTGTCTTCTTCGGCCACAGCATGGGCGCACTTGTCGCCTTCGAGGTCGCCCGCCGGTTCGAGGCGGCCGACCGGCCGGTGTCGGCGCTGTTCGTCTCGGCCTGCGCTGCGCCCGGGCGGATCGGCTTCGAATACATTTCCGACGACGACCGGAGCCTGCTCGACGCGGTGAAGGAGGCGACCGGCGTCAACCCGGAGTTCCTGGAGAACGAGGAATTCGCCGCCCGCCTGCTTCCGACGCTGCGCGGATTCAAGGCCATCATGAAATACGACTGCGAGCCCGGGGCCACCGTGTCCTGCCCGATCGCCGCCTATCTGGGCGACGAGGACGAAATCGCCACGCCGGAGAAGGTCAAGCCGTGGGCCGAGCGCACCACCGGCGAGTTCACCCTCCGGGAGTTCCCGGGCCATCACTTCTACCTCAGCGATCATCTGCCGGAACTCGTTGCCGATATCGAGGCGAAGATCAAGGAGTTCTGCGAAACCTGAGGTAGGCGTCGCAGCTAAGGATTTACGGGGCCAGGATGTAAGCTTTCTCTCAGGAACGCATGGCCTGATGCGTTTGGCCCGATCACATATGTCAGCCTTCCGGGCTTCGTCCGGGGGGCTTAATTGATGCCGGAGACGTGAGTTGTCCATTCCCGAACTGCTCAAGACCAGGGCTGAGCAGCAGCCGAGCGACGTGGCCTACACGTTTCTCGACTACGACGTCGACCCGGCGGGATTCGAAGACACCGTCACCTGGTCCGAGCTCTACCAGCGGGTCCAGGCGGTGGCCGCGCGGTTGCTGCAGTGCGGATCGCCTGGTGACCGGGCTGCGATACTGGCCCCTCAGGGCCTGGACTACATCGTCGCGTTCTTCGGGGCCATGCATGCCGGTTTCATCGCCGTTCCGCTGCCGGTTCCGGCGCCCGGCGGACTGGACGAGCGGGTCGTAGGGGCGCTGCGGGACTCCGCTCCCGCGGTCATCCTGACGACGTCGGCCGTGGTGGCGGCTGTCGTGCCCTACGCGAGCGCCCGGCCCGGCGGATCGCTACCCGAGGTCGTCGAGGTCGACGCAGTTGACCCCTACATCAGTCCAGTGCCCGTGGCGCAGGTGCCGGATTCGGCGACCGCCTACCTGCAATACACCTCCGGATCCACCCGCCAACCGGCCGGCGTGGTCCTGACGCACAAGAACGTGATCGCCAACCTCGAGCAGATCCTCGGCGACTACGCCGAGCACATCCAAGGTGGTGCCCCCGCAGACGTCACGATGGTGTCCTGGTTGCCCTTCTACCACGACATGGGCCTGGTCATGGGCGTGCTGGCACCCTTGGTGGTGAACCGCCGCGGCGTGTTGATGAGCCCGCTGGGATTCCTCGGAAAACCTTCGCGCTGGATCCGGCAGCTGGCGATCAACCCGCACGCTTTCACCGCCGCCCCCAACTTCGGATTCGAACTGTCGGCCCGCCGCACCTCCGACGCGGACATGGCCGGACTGGACCTGAGCGGCTGCCTGGGCATCATCAGCGGCGCCGAGCGGGTTCACCCCAGCACACTGCATCGATTCAACGAGCGCTTCGCCAAGTTCGGGCTGCCGGTGTCGACCGTGCGGTCGTCCTACGGCCTGGCCGAGGCGACGGTGTACGTGGTGGCCTCGCCGGGCGGGCAGGCGCCCACCGAGGTGTGCTTCGACTCCGAGAAGCTGGCCGCCGGGCACGTCGAGGTGTGCGGCGCGGGCGGTTCGGAATTGGTGGGATGCGGTCGGCCCCGGTCGTCCGATGTGCGCATCGTCGACGCTGATACCGCGGCAGAACTGCCGGATGGCAAGGTCGGTGAGATCTGGGTGCACGGCGACCAGATCTCACCGGGGTACTGGCGTAATCCGGAACTGACCGCACGGACCTTCGGCGGCCAGCTGCCGCACCCCACGGAGGGAACCCCGAAGGGGCCGTGGTTGCGGACCGGCGACCTGGGTGCGATCTTCGACGGCGAGTTGTACATCATCGGCCG
>JAHBAP020000512.1 GCA_018500005.2 Mycobacterium sp.
ACCAGGCCACGCACCAGGCCACGCACCAGGCCACGCGCCAGGCCACGTACCAGGCCACGGACCAGGCCACGTACCAGGCCACGCACCAGGCCACGTACCAGGCCACGGACCAGGCCACGGACCAGGCCACGCACCAGGCCACGCGCCAGGCCACGGACCAAAGTCAAGCAGCTCGCTTCGCTTCGCTCGCTCGCGATCTGGGAGCCGAATTCGGCGTCGATCACATCTTCATGCTGCGCTGCGCGCAGCACTGGTATCCGATGTACCAGGGCGGCAACATGTGGTCCTACTGGGACTGCTACCTGACGGCGTTCCGCGACGTGCTCGGCCTCGTGCTGCCGGAGCACGATAAGTACAAGGCCTGGGAGGCCTGCGCGATCGAGGGCGGCTTCCGCCTCGTGCACGAGGAGTTCTGCATCGTCAGCGATCGACCCGAGGTGCTCAAGGTCGATGCGCAGAACCGTCCGCACTGCGCGGATGGCCCATCCCACAGATGGCGCGATGGCTGGAGCCAGTACCACTGGCACGGCATGCGCATCCCGGAGGACCGGGAGTACATCATCCATTCGCCGGAGCGGATCACCGTGCAGGCGATCGACGCAGAGCGAAACGCCGAAATCCGGCGCGTGATGATCGACCGCTACGGCCCGGCACGATACGTCACCGACAGCGGCGCCATCGTCGTGCACGAAATGCCAGCCGACCACAAGCTGACTGGCCTGCGCACAGCGCGCCTGCTGCGCAAGGACGTGCCTGACGACGAGCCCATCATCTACGTCGATGTGCTCAACAGCACGCCTGAGCCTGACGGCACGGTGAAGCGCTACATGCTCCGCGTGGACCCGAACGCCTACAGCGGCGAGGCGTCGCGGAATTGCCATGCAGCAGCAGCGAGCACCTGGCGTAACGCGGACGGGAGCCTGGCCTACAAGCGCTGGCAGGACTACAAGCCGGCCGCCGAGAGCTGACCCAGTTACGGGGCGTCCATACGGCTGGCCTTTCCCTCCTCCTCGCCTCACCAGCCGTGGCACCGCCGCAAGCGGTGCCCGCCCCACCTTATCAACGTCACACGAGCGCACCATGAAGATGATCACCACCGAGGAATACGAGGCCCTGCTGAAGGCGCGCCAGGAGCGCGATGACCTGCTGTCCATCATCAACAGCCCGCACAACGACGAGTTCCTGGAGGGCGCGCGGCGCGAGATCGTCCACCAGGTGCAGCGCTGGGGAACCGTCCACGACCGCGCGAAGCGGCCGGCGGACTGGTTCTGGCTGGTGGGCTATCTAGCCGGCAAGTGCCTGGCCGCGCACATCGCCGGCAACACCGAGAAGGCGCTGCACCACACGATCAGCACGGCGGCCGCGCTGGGCAACTGGCACACCGCGATCAAGCTGGGCGCGTCCAAGATGGCCCCGGGCAGCAGCGACGTGCAGCGCATCCTGGAGGAGGCGTTCGGGCCGGAGATCGTCAACGGCGAAGACGCCCCGCTGCCCGTCATCGACGGTGCCTGTGTACGCGCCGGGGCGGCCTGGCCGTTCCCGGGCTCGAAGGACCTGGAAGGGAGCACCGCGCAATGAATCAAGCCTACGAACCCAGCCCGCAGTCCGTCGCCGGCCGCGCGGTGGCGTACCTGCGCAGCCTGCCAGCCGACCGCGGCGTCACCAGCGAGGAGCTTGGCCGCGCCATCGGCGCGCCCTCCACCAGTCTGCACGGCTGCCTGATGCCGGCCCTCAACGTCGGGCTCGTGCACAAGCGCAGCATCGACGGTGCCCGCACAGCGCTGTGGCTCGCCGGGCAGAAGCCGACCGCCGATCTGCCGGTGCTCGCCGCACCAGCGAAGGCGCCGCCTGTGGCGGAGCCGGAGGAGGTCGAGATCGAGGCGACGGCCGACCGCATCGAGAAGCTGTTCCGCGAGGTGCCGGCAGAGGTCGATTCCATCGAGGACGAGGGGCGCGCCGGCGATCCGCGCGAGGCTGAGGAGGCCGAAGGCGCGGAGCCCGAGGAAGCGCCCGCCTTCTGCTGCGCGCTGTTCGATGACGGCCGGCTCTACCTGGAGCGCGGGGACGAGGTGTTCACGCTGCAGGCCGGGGAGACGGACAAGCTGCTGAAGTACCTCGGGCAGTTCGTGGGACTGGTGTCGTGAAGCGCTCGCGCCACCGTCAACGCGGCCACGGCTGCGGCGACTTCTCTGGGCTGATCGCCCTGTTCGGCATCGTGCTGGTCTGCGTGCTCGCGATCTGGGGCGTCGGCGCGCTGGTGTGGCTGGTGGACTGGGTGATGGAGTGCGTGCGGGGGCAGTGATGACGGTCGCTGACCTGATCCTGTCGCCGCAGGAGCTGGAGAGGATCACCGGCTACCGCCGCCCGGCAGCTCAGCTCGCCGAGCTGCACCGGCAGGGCTTCTACCGCGCGCGCCGGCTGCGCACGACTGGTGCGGTGGTCCTGGAGCGGGACCACTACCATGCCGTCTGCGCCGGCCAGGCCGCACCGGCGCCAGAGCCCAAGCTGCGGCCGCCACGCCTGAGGGCAGCATGACCAGATCCGACATGCCTCGCCGCGTCTACCTGCGGCACGGTGCCTACTACTTCGTGACGCTGGATGGCAAGTGGCTGCGCCTGAGCGCGCAGCGCGACGGCCTTCCTGCGATGTACCGGGCGCTGGCCAACCTGACCGAGCGCGAGGTGACGGCCGACCGGATGCCGGCGGTGATATCGCGGTGGCTGGATAACAAGCGCAAGGACTGGACCGAGAAGAACGCCGCAGACCAGGAGCGCGTCGCCGCCGAAATGTCGGAGGCTTTCGCCGACACCAAGCCGTCCCAGGTCAAGACGAAGCTGTGCGCCGAGTACCTGCGACGCTTCGAAGCGACGCCGCGCACGCACAACCTGCACCGCACGATGCTGCGCGGCGTTCTCGCCATGGCAGCCGTGGATGGGCTGCGCGACGGCCACAACCCGGTGGACGACATCGAGCGCATGAGCACGCCCGGACGCGCCCGCGTCGTCACCGATGCGGAGATCGCGGCCCTGAAGGCCGCCGCGCTGAAGGCCAAGCGCAACGGCGCGGCGCTGGTGCAGATGATCGACCTGGCTCTGCTCACGGGGCAGCGCATCGGCGACCTGATTGGCATGCGCTGGCAGGACGTCACGAAGGATGGCGTCTACGTGCGGCAGGGCAAGACCGGCGAGCGGCTGCTGATCGTTTGGAGCCCAGCGCTGCGCAAGGCCATCAAGGCCTGCCAGCGCGGCGACAAGGTCGGGCACGTGCTCAAAACCCAGAGCGGCGCAGGCTACAGCTACTTCGGCATCCGCAGCGCCTGGGTTCGGGCCTGCGAGCGGGCCGGCATCGAAGACCTCAACATCCACGACCTGCGCGGCCGGGCCGGCGTGGACGCCATGGGCGAGGACGAAGACATCCGCTCAGCGCAGCGCCTGCTGGGGCACAAGGGCGAGGCGATGACGCGGCACTACGTGGACGGGAAGTACGCCAAGAAGGTGAAGCCGGCCCGCTGAAAATTGGACAGCGCCTGGAAAGTTTGACGCGCGAGAGTGACCACTCTCGTCCTAGACGGCGCGGATTGGCCTGCCCGGAGGGACTCGAACCCCCGACCTGCTGCTTAGAAGGCTGCCGCCCGATGCAGCAATGGCGCGGCGTGCCGCCAGATCTGTCCAATTCCTGACACCCGCCACAACCCAGTATAGGTGCGGCCTCAGGCAGCCCACTTGGACAGACTACGATGGTGCATGGACGCGTCGCGCCGCGGAGCCGAAATGACCGCCGCACCCAAGGTTGGCGGCGCCCGCCCTGGCGCCGGCCGGCCGCGCATCGCCGACATCCGCATGTCCATCAGCCTCAGCGCTGAGCAGCATGCGATCGCACTGGCGCTGGGCGGCGGTAGCGCAGCCGCCGGCATTCGCGCCGCGCTGGACCTGGCGGCGCAAAAAGAGGCGCCCGCGAGCAACGAGGCCGGCGGGCGATGAAAGGAACGCGCGATGTTTATCTGTGAACGCTGCGAACAGCGGTTCTGCGTACCAGGTTCTGTTTTTGGTGCAAAACAGTCCTACGGACCGTGCGAGGCGTGCGACCAGGTTGCTGCGTGCACCGACGCTGGCCTCTATCAATTCAGGACGCCAACCAGCGATATTGCAGGCATCCTGGCATCCGAAAAAGAAACGCCCGCAAGCGAGGCCGGCGGGCGCTAAGCGCCCTGATGGGCGCGGGAGGAAAGCGGCAGTCTACCGCGGCCAGGCCTCGACCAGCCCACGGTGCCGTGCCCTGCAGTCCGCAGCTGCGCGCTCGCGCTGGGCCACGATATCCAGCAGGTCGGCCAGCGGCACATCGCCGCCCGGGTAGCCCGGGCCAGGCAGGCACTCAGCGGCCAGGGCCGGGGGCGGCGGCACTGGCACCACCAGGCGCGTCACCGTCACCGGCGTCGCGCAGCCGCTGGACAGCAGCAGCGCCGACAACGACATCGCCCACACGGCCGCCAGGGGCAGAAATCGGCCCGCTGAGCGCGTTTCGCAGGGCTGTCCTGGTCTCGGCATGTCGACTCTCCTGACCGGCCCTCCAGGCCGCGTATTGCTCGGTCGCCACCAGCGCGGCGCGGCCCTGGGACTCTGAGCGCAGCGCAGCGTCCCGGTCGGCCCTTGCCACGGCCGCATGCAGGTCGGCAAGATCGGCCCGCGCACCGCGTGCCCGCAGCTCGGCGGTGACACCCCAGGCGCCGAGGCCGGCCATGCTGGCCAGCGTCAGCCAGCGCAGCCAGGACACGCCGGCCATGGCGCCGGCTGCGCGCGCGACCAGGCTGGTGACGAGCCTCACGGCCTCGCCCCCTTGACGATCTCGATCGTGATCGGGTGGCCGCCGCGCTGTGCGTCGCGGATCTTGGCGAACAGGTTGGCGAAGGCCGCCCGGCTGTGGGAGACCGACTTGGCGTGCCGCTGCTGCCCTGGCAGCAGGCAGCCCTCGGTGTCGGCGGCGACGTTGCCGGGATGGATGCGGATGCCGCTGAAACCTGGCACGTGCATCAGGATCGGCAGGTCGCGGCTGAACCGTGCCGAGCGGCTGATGTCCACCAGGTAGGTGCCGTAGGGGATGGCGGTCTTGCCGGGGACCTTCCATGCCTGCACCGGCTGGCCTGGCACCTCACGCACCGCATCCTCCAGCACCCAGCACTCGAAGTCGCCGTCGACGGTCAGCGCCCCGATCGTCACATCGGGGTCCAGCTGGAGGCGCTCCAGGCGCATGCGCATGGCGTCAGTCCATGCAGGGCAGCCGGGCCCCGGTGACGGCGGTGCTGGGGCCCATGGTCACGCCGCTGATGTCTCCGGTCACGACGGCTCTGCGGACCGGGCCTGCCGGGCCCTGGGCCTCCTCGTGCCCAGCGAACGGCACGCCGAGGCGGGCCCCAGGGATCGCAGCACCGCTGATCGTGTTGCTGATGAAAGCCACGTCACGCACCGCCAGTTCGGGCCGTAGGTCAGCGTCAGCCGCCTCGTCAGCAAAAAGCGAGGCATGCACCTCGATCGCCCCGTGCCCGGTGCGCCCGCGCGTGCCGAAGGTGCCGTCCGGGTCGAACGGGCTGCGGTCTGTCTGCACCCGGCTGATCGCGTTGCCGGCCACCAGCACGTTGCTCACGCCGAACGTCTCGTAGTTGTGCTCTCGCGCGACCAGGATCCCGGCGCCCAGCGGCGTGTTGTCGATGCGGTTGCCGCGGATGGTGATGTCGCGGCCGCCCACCACCGTGATGCCGCGGCCCCAGTACTGGCCCTGCACGTCGTTGCCGGCGATGAGGACGTTCTGGACGAGCTGCGCGCGCCGGCGCGCCACCAGGTCGCCAAGCATGTCCGCTGTGTTCAGCGCGGCCGGCCCGCGCCCGGCGTAGCTAACGACCGCGATCATGTCGTCGCCGTTCTCGCGCACGATGTTTCCGACCACGCGGCCGTCGCGCGAGCCGGCGGTGATGTGGATGCCGTCGGCCAGCGTGCGGGCAACTGTGTTGGCCGCCACCACGAAGTCCACGGCGCGCAGCAGCATGATCCCGCCTGCGGACCCAGCGGCGCGCTCCGCTGCTGGCGCAGCGCCGTCAGGGGCGATGGTGTTGCCGACGATGCGGACACCTCGGACCGGCTGCACGACACCGGAGGTCTCCAGGTACACCGCGATCCGGCTGTGCCATGGGGCGGTGCGGCGGCCATCGGTCACGGCGGTGAACCGCAGGCCGGTGATCCAGACGCCGTCCGCCTGGACGATCAGCGCCTGGCTGTCAGGGTTCGTGGCATGGATGCGGGCGCCCTCCCCCACGATCTGCGCGCCGGCGGTGCGCACGAACACTGAACGGCCCAGCAGGTACCGGCCTGGCCCCAGCGTCAGCCGCTGCCCAGACTGCAGCGCGCGCAGGGCCCGCTCGATCGCCGCGGTGTCGTCGCCGGCGTCGTCCGGGATCGCCCCGAACGAGTTGACGTGCACGGTGCTGGTTGGCACCGGCAGGTCTGGCACCACGGCGCAGGCGTCGGCCGCCACGGCGCCGCAGCGGCCCAGGGCCAGGGTGATGATCAGAAGCGGTAGCAGTTTGCTCATGGGCTGCCCAAGTTGGTTGCGATGGTCCGAATCGAACGGACTGTCTCTGGGTTATGAGCCCAGCGGGTTACCGGTTCCCCACACCGCGTCGTCATTGCTTCGGTCCAAGCACACTGCGCGCGTCCTGCACGCCGTCGCGGGCCAACTCTCCGATGTCCTTGCCCTCGCGCTTGGCCAGCCAGGTGAACGCCGCCCGCACCAGCGCCCAGGCTGGCAGGCCGCAGGCAAAGGCCAGGCCGATGACCTGCGCCATGGCCAGCATGGCCTCGGTGTCGCCCATCTGGCCAATGCCGCGCAGCAGCCCCAGCTTGACCGCCGCCGCTGCGCCGCCAGCGACGCTGAGCACCGCGGTGCTCACGATGCCGACAACCCACTCCCGCGGGTCGCGTGGCCAGCGCGCGCACATCGCGACCAGCGCCGCGAGGAACGCGGCGACCGCGAACCCGCCGCCAACGAGCCATGCGATCAGCCCTCCAGCTGCGGCACCGCCTGCCATGTTGGCGCTGGCCGCCGCTGCCGCTCCGCTGCTCTCTGCTGCTGCCATGTCATGCTCCGATCAGGCCGTGGGTTGTGAGGTCGGTCTCAAGCGCCAGAATGCGGCGCTCGGCTTTCGAGATGCGATCCAGTGCCGATTGGAAGTCGGCCTGCACGTATGCCGCGTTGGCCGTTCCTGGTGCGGCCGCGGTGTACGCAGTGCGCAGCGGCGTGCCGGTCGCAGCCGTCCACCCAGTCTGCCGGGTCGTCAGGATCTGGTTGCTGCCGAGATGGATCGTGCTGCCGTCAGGGAAATACGTGTTGCCGCTGGTGCTGCCGCCGTTTGGGTCCGGCTGGATGTGCATCGTGACCGCCACGAACGTCCCGTTGATCTGGGTGCGCTCACCGACCGGGATGTTGAAGTCGCCACCACGGCAGTAGCCATTGCTGCTGCCCCTGACTCGGTAGTAGGTCCCGACACCATCACCGATGGGCGCATCCCACGAACCACCGTACAGGAACAGCCCCTGCGTGTAGTCCGTCCGCTGCGTGCCGGCGGCCTCTGGCGAGGCGAACACCCATTCGCGGCCAGCCTGGATCAAGTCGTAGGCGTTCTGCTCGAAGCGCGTGCCATAGAAGCTGATATTGCGGAACAGAGTCAGGCTGCCGCCGCTCTCCAGAGGATCCAGTGTGATCGGGCGGAGGTTGTTCTCCAGGCGCAGGTTGTAGAAGTTCTGGCACTCGATGTTTTCGCCAGTGTTGTCGGGCCTCATCAGCAGCCCGTAGGCGGATGCTTGCAGCGAGCAGCCGTACCAGTCGCCAAGCGTCATCGTGTCGGCCAGGTGCAGGCCAATGTAGTTGGCTGAGCAGTTGACCGAGTAGCCATGGATCGGCCAGCACCGGCTGGCCTTGATGCCCTCGTAGCAGCGCTGCACGAACACGTTGTCAATCGTGATGTCGAGCGCGAAGTCCAGCCGCAGTCCGATGAAGGTCGTCACCGGTGTCGGGAACACGATCCCGCCCGACACGGAGCAGTTCTGCGTCTCAGGCCCGAGGATGCGGAAGCCGCGGAGCACCCCGAAGCCTCTCTCGTGCACCCGCGAGATGTCCTGCGCTCCGACAAAGATGCCGTTCCCACTGGTCCGTCCGGAGCTGCGCCAGTCGAAGGTCGCGCCGCCACCCCCGTCGATGACGAAGGTCTGCGCCGGGGAGTTCGTCGTGTCCTCCTCCAGTGTGATCTCGCCCGCCATGGCATAGGTGCCATACGGGATCCAGCCGTATCCGCCAACGTCGCGGAGGTGATCGAGGAACTTCTGGAAGGCTGCGCTGTTCTGCGCTCCGGTGTTGCTGGTGGATGTGCCGAAGTCGGCCGAGCACACTGTGTCCTGGTTCTTCAGGTGCTGCGTCCTGGAGACCGAGCCTGTCCACGTCGGCTTGGTGCCGATCATGGCGTCACCGAGCGCCACGTCAGTGGTGTCGGCGAGGTCGTCGATCAGACCGTCCACCAGCCCAACGCTGGCGTCGTCCATCGGAACCGCGCGGCGCGTCCACACCGTGGACCCGTCGCTGCGCTTCAGCAGGATGTCGTAGTTGCCGGTCGCCAGGAACAGCGGCGCCGGCAGCTCGCCGCGCGAGTCCAGCGCGATGTACTGGCCGCCGAGCCCGTCGCTGGTGTAGGTGTGCGGTGTCGCGGCGCCAGCGTCGGTGTAGGCAGTTTTGTGCGTCGTCGTGCCGGCAGAGTACGTGTACACCCGGCCGCCGACCAGCGGCACGCCCGCGTCGGTAAACTGCTGGAACTGGAACTCGCCGGACAATGAGGCCATGAGCTACACCGATTTCGTGATCTGGAAGCTGGTCGTGTTGCTGGTGGTGGTGTTCGCCTGGGGCGTCTGGCGCGGGCTCACCGGTCAGCCGCTGCAACCGGGGCGGCTCGATCCGCCAGACCCGCCACAGGAGTGAGGCGCTGCGCCAGCGCTTCGATCGGGTTGACGCCCCGGTACTCAAGCAGTCGCAGGGTCTCCGCAGGATCAAGCAGCGCCGTCGCAAGTTCGTTCGCAAGCCGCTGGTTTGCCCTGCTGTAGAGCGTGTCGGCGCCACGCGCGGCCAAGCCTCCAAGCGCGCCGACCCCTGGAATGCGCTGCAGGCCTGACGCCCAGCCCGGCACCAGGTTCGAAGTGGCCATCTTCTGCACGGTGTCAGATCCGACACCGCGACCGGCCGTCTGCGCGAAGTCGATACCAGCCAGCGCTCGCTGAATGGCATTCATGCGCATCAGCTGCTCGGGCTCCAGCGTTGACGCCAGCGTTGCATTGCGCATGCCGGTGACGCGAGCCGCTGCGTCATCGGTGGCGGCGCGGTTGAACTTGTCCAGTGTGACGTTGCCGCGCGGCGTCGTGGAGCGAGACGCAACGTCATCTAGCACATCCATCGCGTTCACCGGCTTTGACATGGCGGCGTACGTCTGGCGGGCCTGGGCGTAGTCGGGGGACAGGTTCTCGATGAGGCCTACCAGACGGTCGCGGTTGGCGATCAGCGCGTTGCGCTCCGCAGCTCCGATGCCTCGCTGGCCGGCACTGCCGATCATGTCGTCCAGCGCCAGCTTCATGTAGTGCATGCCCTGGATCGACCCGTCCTTGAGCTTCAGGCCCTCATTGGCGGCGAGTCGCTGCGCGGCTTTCCTGGCGTCCTGGATGTCGGGGCGCTTCAGCAGCTTCGTGATCTCGCCCTTCAGTCCGCTGGTGAGGTTCTTCGATGCGTCGCCCGCGAAAGCGCCCTCGTATAGCTGCTTGCCGGCCGCGGCGCGGTCTGCGGCAAAGAAGTCGCGCGCGCCGCCGCGGCCAGCCAGGTCATCCAGCGCTCCTGAGATCACATCCTGGTTGCCCTGCGCAATCGCGCCTGCGCGGTTCATCGCAACCGGGTCAATGGCTGTCGCTGTGCGCTCCAGTGACGCCAGGCTCGGCACGCGCGCGACCTGCGCTGCGGTCGGCTGGTAGCCTGGCAACGCTGTCGGGCCAGCCTGCGTTGCGGCGGTGAGCCGCGTGATGGCGTTGTCGGCCTCGCTGCCAAGGTTGCGGCGCAGGAACTCGCTCAAGATCGCATCGTCGCCCCTGGCGCTCAGCGGGCCCAGTGTCCGCCGCAGGGTGCCGCCAGCGGCGCGGCCGCCAGCCGCCACCGCCTTGACCGCGCCCGGCAGCCCGCCACCA
>JAHBAP020000024.1 GCA_018500005.2 Mycobacterium sp.
GGCCAGCACCGCGAGAACCACCGAGATCGCGCCGCTGATGAACAACATGAAACGTCCCGCCGCCGAAACGCGCAGGGCGAGTGCGAGCACCACCTGCGCGATACCGCTAATGAGCAGGTAGGCGCCGAACAGGGCCGAGGCCGCGATGAGGGACTTGCCCGGCCACAGCAGGATGAGGACACCCAGGATCGCGGTCAGGACGCCGGACAGCAGGGTGGTCGACCACAGCCGGGAGGCCAGCGTGGGGGTCGCGGAGTGCGAAATCGTTGTCATCAAAACCCTTTCTAGTAACGGCAACACTGTTGTCGATTCTTACCCGAGTGTCAACAATGTGCCGGTAATACTGGTCTGATGGAAAGCGCCGAGGAAACCGGGCGCCGCGTCGGCCGACCTCGTCTGCGCACCGAGGCCATCGTCGAGGCCGCCCTGTCGATCATCGACGAGGACGGTGCCGACGCGCTGTCGATGCGTTCGCTTGCCCAGCGGCTCAATTCCAGTACCGCCACCATCTACCGGCACTTCCAGAGTCGGGCCGCACTGGTGGTCGCAGTGATCGACCGGGCTCTGGGCGAGATCTTCGACGACGTAGCGGAAGTGGCCTCCGGGGACTGGCGGCAGGTGATTCGCCGAACTGCCACCGGATACTTCGCCGCCCTCAACCGGCACCCTGGGGTGGCGCGGCTGTTGGCCGACCACACCCCAGTCGGCCCCAATGCGATGGTTCTGCGCGAAGCCTGGCTGTCGGCCATGCTGCGAAACGGCCTTTCAGTGGAGATGGCCGCTCGCACCGGCGGGTTGATGGCGTCCTATGTGCAGGGCTTCGGGATCCAGCTTGCCGGAGAGCGCGCCAGGTCCGGCACCGATGACGAGATGCTGAAAAAGACGGTTGGCGAACTGGATCCGGCCGACTATCCGTCGGTCAGCGCGGTGCTTCGCTCCGGAGTCGCGCCGACACCGCTCGAAGAGGAGTTCATCTTCGGTCTGGATCTGATGTTGGACGGCCTTGCCGCGGTCCTCGAAAACCAGCGACGCTGAGCTGGTCGAGGGCGCTCAAACGGTACGGCGCTTCGTTCGAGAATCCTGCACGCGTTGCCCCGACAGCCGACCCCGGGCCGGAGTACGGTCGGCGATGTGGAACCGACCGTCGATACCGAGGTGTCCCACCTGCAGCGCTCGGGCCGGGATACCAGCACCATCCCCGCTGCGCTGTCGCAGTGGCTGTCCACCGTCATGCCTGGGGGCGTCACCCCCGAGGTGACCGTGGAGAGCGGCGTCGACTCCAACGGGATGTCCTCGGAGACCATCATCCTGACCGGTCGCTGGACCGAGGACGGTGCGCCCGTCGAGCAGAAGTGGGTCGCCCGGGTGGCACCCACCGCGGACGATGTCCCGGTCTTCAAGGCCTACCGGATGGACCACCAGTTCGACGTCCTGCGACTGGTGTCGGAGTTGACCGGGGTGCCGGTTCCCCAGGTGCGCTGGATCGAACCGACCGGCGCGGTGCTGGGCAGCCCGTTCTTCCTGATGGACCTCGTCGAGGGCATCGTGCCGCCCGACGTCATGCCCTACACTTTCGGCGGCAACTGGTTCGCCGACGCCCCGGCCGACAAACAGCGGGAACTGCAGGATGCCACCGTAGCGGTCCTGGCCGAACTGCACGGAATCCCCTATGCGGCAGACACCTTCGGATTCCTCACCGAGGTCGACCCACCCGGAGACACCGCGCTGCGTCGCCACTTCGAGTGGCTCAAAGACTGGTATGCATTCGCCGTCCCCGACATCGGCCGTTCGGAATTGGTGGAGCGTTCGCTGGGCTGGCTGGAGGACCACTTCCCCACCGACGTCGCCGCCGGCGAGCCGGTGCTGGCCTGGGGTGACTCGCGCATCGGCAACGTGCTCTACCGGGATTTTCGGCCGGTCGCCGTGCTGGACTGGGAGATGGCGACGGTCGGCCCCCGTGAACTGGACGTGGCCTGGATTATTTTCGCGCACATGGTGTTCCAGGAACTGGCCGGACTGGCGCAGCTTCCCGGGCTGCCCCGCGTGCTGCGCGAGCAGGACGTCCGTGCCACCTATCAGCGGCTGACCGGCGTCGAGTTGGGCGACCTGCGCTGGTTTTACGTCTACTCGGCGGTGATCTGGTGCGTGGTGTTCATGCGCACCGGCGCGCGGCGGGCGCATTTCGGGGAGATCACCAAACCCGACGATGTCGAGACGCTGTTCTACCACGGGAGTCTGCTGAAGCGCCTACTTGAGGAGTCCTGAGTTGCTTGGGCCACTTGACGAATACCCCGTCCACCAGATCCCCCAGCCGATCGGCTGGCCCGGCTCCTCGGACCGAAACTTCTACGACCGGTCCTACTTCAACGCCCACGACCGCACCGGCGACATCTTTGTCATCAGCGGCATCGGGTACTACCCCAACCTCGGCGTCAAGGACGCCTTTCTCTTGGTGCGGCGCGGTAACGCCCAGACCGCGCTACACCTGTCCGACGCCATCGACGCCGACCGGCTCAACCAGCGCGTCAACGGCTATCGCGTCGAGGTGATCGAACCGCTGCAGAAACTGCGAATCGTGCTCGACGACACCGAGGGCGTCGCCTGCGATCTCACCTGGAACGGCCTGTTCGACGTGGTGCAGGAGCAGCGGCATGTGATGCGCTCGGGTCCCCGGGTCACTCTCGACGCCCAGCGTTTCGCCCAATTGGGTTCCTGGAGCGGGCATCTCGTCATCGACGGCCAGGAGATCCCCGTCGATCCGGAGACGTGGATCGGCACCCGGGACCGGTCCTGGGGCATCCGGCCCGTCGGCGAGGCCGCACCGCCGGGGCGTCCGGCCGACCCACCGTTCGAGGGCATGTGGTGGCTGTATGTGCCGATGGCGTTCGACGACTTCGCCATCGTCGTGATCATTCAGGAAGAGCCCGACGGGTTCCGCACCGTGAACGACTGCACCCGGATCTGGCGTGACGGCCGGGTGGAGCAACTGGGCTGGCCTCGGGTGAAGATCCACTACCGTTCCGGCACAAGGATTCCCACCGGCGCGACCATCGACGCGACCGATCCGGGCGGCAACCCGGTTCGCTTCGAGGTCGAGTCCAAGCTGCCGGTCCCCATCCACGTCGGCGGCGGCTACGGCGGCGAC
>JAHBAP020000021.1 GCA_018500005.2 Mycobacterium sp.
TGGGCCGTAGTCCCAGGCCGACTTGGTGCCGCCGTAAATCTCGCCGGACTGGTAGACCAGGCCACGGCGCTTTGCCAGGTTGACGATGGAATCGATGACTGACGCCACGGCGGATTGCACTCCTGTCTTAGCCGAGATCGAACCGCATCAGCCTAGGCGACCCCTGGTTCAGTGCTTTGACACGGCTGCGGGCCCGTGAAATCGTAACTGGAAATGGTTTCCGATAGCGATCCGCGCTCGGCAGGTACCGGCGTGCGCGCGACGCGGCAGCGCGGTGCGGTGATCGCTCTGCTCGACACCGTCGAAGAGTTTCGATCGGCCCAGGAGTTGCACGACGAACTGCGTCGGCGCGGGGAGAACATCGGCCTGACGACGGTCTATCGGACCCTGCAGTCACTGGCGGCCGCCGAACTGGTCGACATGGTGCGCACCGACACCGGCGAGTCGGTGTACCGGCGGTGCGCCGGACCGCATCACCACCATCATCTGGTCTGCCGCGAATGCGGTTCGGCGGTCGAGGTCAGCGGCCGGGAGGTTGAAGCGTGGGCCGCCGAAATCGCTGCAGCGCATGGATTTTCCGATGTGAGCCACACCATCGAGTTGTTCGGGACCTGTGCGGACTGCCGGACTTAGATCACGCGACCAAAGCCCGACGAAGCTCCGCGCCACCGTCGAGCACAATCGGCACCAAGATCTGCAGGGCGGGCGCGGCCACCCCGGCCGGAAAGTTGTAGCGCAGCATCACCGTGGCGCGGCCACCGGAGTCCTCGGTCATCGTGACGGTGCCGAACATCGCGCGACTGGCCTCCTGCGCCACCCGCTGGCGCAGTTCGGATGTGCAAAGCAGGTCCCAGGCCAGCACCTGGGTCAGCGAGATGATTTCCAGACTCTCGGCGATCGGCAGCGTTCGAAGCGCCGCGACGGTGCCGTCATGGCGCACGGTCAGAGCGCCGTCCGCTTCGACCTCGACCTCGAGGACCTGCCCGAGGACGTCGGCAAGAATCGCTTCGCTCGGTTTCATTGTCCGCCTCCTCCTCGGGCCGGGGGCCCGCATCGTCACCGGACTACGCGCTGCCGAAGCGGCGGTTGCGGTTGACGTACTCCTCGCAGGCCGCCCACAGGTCACGCCGGTCGTAATCCGGCCAGAGCTTGTCCTGGAAGACGTACTCGGCATAAGCGGCCTGCCAGAGCATGAAGTTACTCGCCCGCTGTTCCCCGGAGGTGCGGATGAACAGGTCGACGTCGGGAATATCGGGGCGGTGCAGATGCTCGGAGATGGTGTGTTCGTTGACCCGTTCCGGATCGATCCGGCCGGCTGCCGCCTCACGGGCGATCTGCCGCGCCGCCTCGGCGATCTCCGCACGCCCGCCGTAGTTGACGCAGTAGTTCACCGTGATGACGTCGTTGCCGACGGTCATCTGCTCGGCGATGTCGAACTCCTTGATCACGCTGCGCCACATCCGGGCCCGCGAACCCACCCAACGCATATTCACGCCCATGATGTCGAGGTTCTCCCGGCGCCGGCGCACCACCTCGCGGTTGAAGCCCATCAGGAACCGGACCTCGTCGGCGCTGCGCCGCCAGTTCTCGGTGGAGAATGCGTACACACTCAGGTGCTTGATGCCGATTTCGATTGCGCCACAAGTGATGTCGATAAGAACCGCCTCGCCCATCTTGTGGCCCTCGGTACGGCTCAATCCGCGCTGGGTGGCCCACCTGCCGTTGCCGTCCATGACGATGGCGACGTGCCGGGGCAGTTGGCCGGCCGGGATGGCCGGCGGGACGGCCTTGGACGGGTGCTGGGGGGGCCGGCGCGGACCGCCGTCGGGCGCAGCCGGTAACGCGGGGAAGACCACCGGCCAGGTGGACGTGTCGGGAAAGATCGGGTAGCCGTCAGGCGCCGGGGGAAGTTGCGGATACGCCTCCCTGCGCCTGCGCTCAGCCCCCCGCCAGGAGCTGGCCACCCGGTCCATCGCCATGCTGGATATCCTGCCTGAAGAGTTCGGTTGGTTGAGCGTTGACCCGCTCGACGAGCGGCAGTGTCCGCAGTTGGCGTTCCAGGTGCCATTGCAGATGCGCGGCCACCAGCCCGCTTGCCTGCCCGCGGTGGGACGACGAAGATGCCTCCGCGACGGTCCAGTCGCCCTCGTAGAGCGCGGCCATCAGGTCCAGCACCGCCTGCGGCGGGGTTACCGACCCGGACGGCCGGCAGTGCATGCATACGCTTCCGCCGGCGGCAATATGGAAGGCGCGGTGCGGTCCGGGCTGGGCGCAGCGCGCGCACTCGGTCAGCGAGGGCGCCCAACCGGCGATCCCCATGGCCCGCAGCAGATAGGCGTCGAGCACCAGTTCGCGGGACCGGGTGCCGTCGGCGACCGCCCGCAGCGCCCCGACGGTCAACCGGTGCAGCGCCGGGACGGGGGCGCGTTCCTCCCCGGCCAGCCGTTCAGCGGTCTCCAGGACCGCGCACGCGGAGGTGTAGCGGCCGTAGTCGCAGACGATGTCGGTGGCGAAGGCGTCGATCGAGACGACCTGGGTGACGATGTCCAGGTTGCGGCCGGGATGGAGTTGGACGTCGATATGGGCGAACGGCTCCAGCCGGGAACCGAACTTACTGCGGGTGCGGCGAACCCCCTTGGCGACCGCACGGACCAGTCCGTGGTCGCGAGTGAGCAGGGTGACGATCCGGTCGGCTTCGCCGAGCTTGTGCTGGCGCAGCACGACCGCCCGGTCCCGGTACAGCCGCATCGCGCCAGTGTCTCACCGTGGTAGGACATCATCGAGGACGCGCGCCGGTCCCGGGAGGGCAAACACTGGCCGCGAGTCGCAAAAACCCCCGCAAAAAAGTGTGCGTTCGGTGCCGGTGGTTGCACTTACCTGTAAGCGCGGCCCATCAGCGGGAGCGAACACCAGTAGGGAGAACTTGCATGAACACCTTCGCCGTCATCGCCGCAGCGCTGTTGATCGTGCCCGGAGGGCTGTTGATCGGGTACGGCATCCGGAACATCCTGCGATGGCGGTCGGCGTTGGATTCCTCGGCGATCTTCGAATCGTCATTTGTCGACGGTCCCCGTCCGTTCACCATTCCCGCCGACGGAGCCTATGACGTCTGGATCAAGGCCCCGCGATTCAAGCTGAACGCCTTGACCGACCGTCAACCGGAGATCAGGGCTGCGAACGGCGGCCCACCGGTGAGACTCACTGGATCCCTCTTCCGCACCAACATGATGCGCGGTTCGGTCGTCACGATGAAGATAGCGAGCTTCAGCGCAGCGCGCGGGCCCTACATTCTCGGGCTTGTTCCCATCGCCAATGCCGCGCGATATGCGGGAATCAGCGGACTGGTGGTGCCGTTTGAGAGGAAGCTCGGACGTGCGGCGGCTTCGACGTCGTGGCCCAAGGCCGATCCTGCCGAATGCCAACTGCAAGTTCGCGACGCGCGCAGCAACTCGATGGCATGGATATTCAAGGGGGTGCTGGCGATCTTGCTCGGTGCGTGGCTCGTCATCGGTGGCATCGTCGGGGGCGCGGCGGGCATCGCCCATGCGGACAACGACGCTGCGTCGACCCAGAGCCCCCAATGCAAGTCCAGCTCCCTGGCAGACTTCGGTCACTCGCTTGCAGCGGCCGCGGCGGGACCACCGAGCCAGGTGGCGACGAGCCTCGGTGTCAGATTGGAAACGGTGGGCCAAGATGGCCCCGGCGCTGGTCAGGAATATCGTGGCCGGCCCCTACCCGGCAGCGCCTACGCGACGATGATCGAGAACATCGACTTACGCATGGTTCCGCAACAGGACACGATTGCCGCCTTCGTGGCGACGATGAAGCCCGACAGCTGCCATTCGATGACGAGCGTCACCGAACAGTTCGGCGAGGCCGGGGACGTCGACATCCCGCTGATCCACCCCGGAAAGACAATCGCCCTGCGGTACCCCGTCGGCAGCCAGGCCCTGTCGTTCGGATTCGGGCCCAGCCCCGAATACCGTCTGGTGTCCGTCTCGGTAATCCGCTGAGATCGGACCGGGCCGCCAGATGTCCTGCGAAATCTGCAGCGATACGCTCCCGTCGGCTGTGCCGATCACGACTCCGGCAATGCTGTGGAAATCGGTCGAGTGGATCCGTGCCGAAATTTCCGCCGGGCGAATTATGCGCGTTCCGGATGGCGCCGGCGGCACCTGCTTCGAGGACTTGGAGCCCGGGAACTGCTGGCCGGACTACGTTCTGCACCGCTTTCACTGCTCCGGATGCGGGGACGCTTTCGAACTCTCCTGCGAGACCTACCACGGATGCGGGGGCCAGTTGGGTCGAGTCGAGTGATCTAGAAGCCGAGCCGGCCCAGCTGTTTGGGGTCCTGCTGCCAGTTCTTGGCCACCTTGACCCTGAGGTCCAGGAAGACCTTGGTGCCCAGCAGTTTCTCGATCTGGCGGCGGGCGGTGGTGCCGACCTCCTTGAGTCGGGCGCCGCCGCGGCCGATCACGATCCCCTTCTGGCTGTCGCGTTCCACGTAGAGGATCGCGTGCACGTCGATCAGATCCTCCCGGTCCTCCCGCGGGCTCACCTCGTCGATCACCACCGCGAGCGAATGTGGGAGTTCGTCGCGGACGCCCTCAAGAGCCGCCTCCCGGATGAGTTCGGCCATCAGGGTCTCTTCGGGCTCGTCGGTGAGTTCCCCGTCGGGGTAGTACGCCGGCCCCGGCGGGAGATGCTCGACCATCACGTCGATCAGCACGTCCACCTGGTCTCCCCTGGTGGCCGAGACCGGAACGATGGCGGCGGCGCGCTCACCCGCCAGCTCGTTGACCGCGAGAAGTTGGGCGGCGACGCGATCCTTGGCGACCTTGTCGATCTTGGTGACGATCACGATCAGCGTCGTCCTGGGAGCCGACTCACGGATCTGCTCAAAGATCCACCGGTCCCCCGGACCGATGTCCTCGTCGGCGGGAATGCACAACCCGATCACGTCGACATCCGAATAGGTGTCGCGCACCAGGTCGTTGAGCCGTTTGCCGAGCAGTGTCCGCGGCCGATGCAGGCCCGGGGTGTCGACCAGGACGATCTGGAATTCGTCGCGGTGCACGATGCCGCGGATGGTGTGCCGGGTGGTCTGCGGGCGGTTGGAGGTGATCGCCACCTTGCTACCCACCAGCGCGTTGGTCAACGTCGACTTGCCGGTGTTGGGCCGGCCGACCAGGCAGACGAACCCGGAGCGGAATTCGTTCACTTGCCGACCGCCGGAGTGCTCGCTTCGTCGTCACCCGAGCCGTCCGCGTCCGGTTCGGCCGGGCGGACGAGTACCGTGCCGATCCGCAGTCGACCGCGCGGGTCGCGCTCCCCCTCGGCTCGCAACCGCAGCCCGTGCGAGACCACCTCGGCGCCCGGCAGTGGAACGCGGCCCAGTTTGAGAGCCACCAGCCCGCCGACCGTATCGACGTCGAGATCCTCCCCGAACTCGATGTCGTAGAGTTCGCCGACATCCTCGATGGGCAGCCGGGCTGAAACCCGGAACGTCTTGTCCCCCAGTTCTTCCACCGGAGCGACCTCGTTGGTGTCGTACTCGTCGGCGATCTCGCCGACGATCTCCTCGAGCACGTCCTCGATGGTCACCAGGCCAGCGGTGGCACCGTACTCGTCGACCAGCAGCGCGATGTGGATGCGGTCGAGCTGCATCTCCTTGAGCAGATCGTCGAGTGGCTTGGAGTCCGGGATGAACACCGCCGGCCGCATCACCTCGGCGACGGTGATGTCCCGGGCCGCGGCGTCCGAGTAGTACGTCCGCCGCACCAGGTCTTTGAGGTAGATCACCCCGAGAACGTCGTCAACGTCCTCTCCGATCACCGGCATCCGGGAGTGGCCGCTTCGGATCGCCAGCGAGGTGGCCTGCGCCGCGCTCTTGTCGCTTTCGATCCAGACCATTTCGGTTCGCGGAACCATGACCTCGCGGGCCGGGGTGTCGCCGAGTTCGAAGACCGACTGGATCATCTTGCGTTCCTCGTCGGCCACCACTCCGCGCTGCTGAGCCAGGTCGACGACCTCACGCAGTTCGATCTCGGAGGCGAACGGCCCGTTGCGGAAACCGCGGCCGGGGGTCAGCGCGTTGCCGAGCAGGATCAGCAACCGGCTGATCGGGGCGAGTAACACCGAAATACCCTGCAGTGGAATGGCGGACGCCAGCGCAATCGGATACGCGTGCTGCCGGCCCAGGGTGCGCGGTCCGACACCGACCACCACGAAACTTGCCACGGTCATGATCACCGCCGCGCAAATCAACGCCGAATCGACGGGAAGCCGGTTATCGAGGTAGGCCACCAACAGCACGCAGGCGGTCGCCTCGCAGGCGATCCGAAGCAGCACAACAAGATTGATGTAGCGGGGCTTCTCGCGGACCACCCGGCCCAGCCGGACCGCACCCGGGCGCTCGTCGCGGATGAGTTCGGAGACACGGGCCAGCGACACCGTGCTGATGGCGGCGTCGATGGCGGAGAACACTCCGCCCAGCAGGATCAGGGCGATCGCGCCGGCCAGCGGCGCCAACCCGGTCAATGGTCCCAGCCGGTCAATGGTCCCAGCCTGTCAATGGTCCCAGCCTGTCAATGGTCCCAGCCTGTCAATGGTCGAAGTACCGCGACTTGTCCAGCAGGCGCTGGTCTTTTTCGGCCTGCCGTTCGGCGTGGTAGGACTCGACCTGGTCGGCCACCCACCCCTCGAGGAGCTGACGCTGCAACGCGAACATCTCCTTCTCCTCATCCGGCTCGGCATGGTCGTAACCCAGCAGGTGCAGCACTCCGTGCACGGTGAGCAACGCGAGTTCCTGCCCCAGGCTGTGGCCCGCCGCGGCGGCCTGTTCGGCCGCGAACTGCGGGCACAACACGATATCGCCCAGCATCGACGGACCCGGCTCCGGCGCGTCGGGACGACCGCCGGGCTCCAACTCGTCCATCGGAAAGCTCATCACGTCGGTCGGACCCGGCAGATCCATCCAGCGCATGTGCAGATCGGCCATCGCAGCGAGATCCAGCAGAACCATGGACAGCTCTGCGGCCGGGTTGACGTCCATCTTGCGGATGACGAAGCGGGCGACGCTGATCAGCTCCTCTTCGGATACGTCGATACCGGATTCGTTGGATACTTCGATGCTCATCAGGGGTCCTAGGGCCGCCTGCGCTGGGCGCGGTTGATACCGGGCTGCTCGGCCGCTCGAGCGTAGGCGTCGACGATATCGGACACCAACCGGTGGCGGACCACGTCGGCGCTGGTGAGTTCGGAGAAGTGGATGTCGGCGATTCCGTCGAGAATGTCCATCGCCGCGCGCAGACCCGATCGCGCTCCGCCGGGAAGGTCTACCTGCGTAATATCGCCCGTCACAACGATTTTCGATCCGAAGCCGAGCCGGGTGAGGAACATCTTCATCTGTTCGGCGGTGGTGTTCTGCGCCTCGTCGAGGATGATGAACGAATCGTTGAGGGTACGGCCGCGCATGTACGCCAGCGGTGCCACCTCGATCACCCCGGCGGCCATCAGCTTCGGGATGGCCTCGGCGTCCATCATGTCGTGCAGGGCGTCGTACAACGGCCGCAGGTACGGATCGATCTTCTCGCTGAGCGTTCCGGGCAGAAAGCCAAGGCGCTCACCGGCTTCCACCGCAGGTCGGGTCAGGATGATCCGGGTGACCTGTTTGGTCTGCAGCGCCTGGACGGCTTTGGCCATTGCCAGATAGGTCTTGCCGGTGCCGGCCGGTCCGATGCCGAACACGACGGTGTTGGCATCGATGGCGTCGACGTAACGCTTCTGATTCAAAGTCTTGGGTCGGATGGTCTTTCCGCGCCGCGACAGGATGTCCAAGGTCAGCACTTCGGCCGGCGAGGTGTTGTCCTCGCCGGCCACCATGGCGACACTGCGGCGAACGGCGTCGGCGGACAGTGCCTGGCCGCCGGCGACGATGGCAATCAACTCCGAGATCACCCGTTCGGCCAGCGCGACGTCGGCGGAGGAACCGGACAGGTTGACGGTGTTGCCGCGGACGTGCACCTCGGCCGACAGATTGGCTTCCAGAGCCCGAAGATTCCCGTCGGCGGACCCCAGCAGCCCCATGACGGGATCGGGCGGAACAGTCATGCTGCTGCGTTCCTGCGCGGCAGTACTCGGTCCGCGGGGCGCCATATCGACCCCGACGCCACCGACCCGCCCGCCCACCTGGGAGTCAGAACTCCGAGCGCACAGAGTGCGACCGCGGCTGGCGTCGAGGTGCGAAGCACCGTCGGACCCAGTAA
>JAHBAP020000194.1 GCA_018500005.2 Mycobacterium sp.
CGCTGTAGACCACGGTTTCGGTGGCCCCGGTCGGTAGCGGCGTCGAGGGAGTGCCCGGTTCGGTCGGTTCCGTGGTCTGGGTCGGCACCGGGAGCGGCGCCGGGATCGCCGTGCGGGTCGGCGGCCGCGTCGTGGTCGCGCTAGGCGGCGTCAGCGTCTTCGACGGCATCGACGTCTGGGTGGTCGGCGGCGCCACGATCGTGGAGTCCTTCGAGGAGGTGCTGACGATCACCAGTGCCAGCACCAGGCCGGTCACCAGCAGCACTGCCGCAATTGCGGCACCCCACAACCACTTCGACGTTTTCCTCGGCGGCTCCGGCGGCGGGGGCGGCGCACCTGGATACCCCGTTCCCGGTTGCCAGTAGGTCGGCAGTTGCTCAGTGGGTTGGGTCTGCGGATAGCCGTAACCGGGGCCTGCCGGAGTTCCGTAGTTCGTGGGACCCCAGTAGCCGGAGTACGCGGGATCGGTGTTTGGCGGATAGCCGCCGGTCCCCTGAGTAGGGTCGGTCCACCCGGGTCCCCGTGGATCGCTCATGCCCGCCTCACGCCATGGAGGCTACCGGCTCACGCTGGGGTCTCGGGGGCGGCTGCGGCGTTTAGCCAACTTTCCTCGGGGTAATTCTCCTCAGCGAATACAACGAGGGAGAAACACCGATGATCGTGCTCGGAGCGATACTGCTCGTCCTCGGGTTTGTGTTGAAGGTCCAAATTCTGTGGACCATCGGCGTCATCCTGCTGGTGGTCGGTGCTGTGCTGTGGATTCTCGGCTCGGTCGGCCGCCCGGTCGGTGGTCGCCGCTATTGGTATTGACCGAGCGCCGCCAGCGTCATAGCCCTTAGCACCGTCCGCGATTCCTCCGAGGCGGCGGGCCGCACGCTGTGCGGGGTGGAGTTGAGCAGGCCGAAGGCGGCGTGCGCCATCACGCGGGCACGGTCCTCGGCCAGGTCCGGATTCACCTCCCGCAAGACTCCGACCCAGGTTTCGACGTATCGGCGCTGGGCCCGGCGGACCTGCCGGTGGGCGGCGGCCGGGAGATTGGCCAGATCCCGGTCCTGAATCCGGATCAGGTCAGGTTCGCCGAGAGCGAAGTCCAGGTGAAAATCGATCAGGCCGTCGAGAGCGGCGCGGGCGTCATCGGCTCCGGCGACCACTTCCTGGCCGCCTTCGAAAAGCCGGGTGCTGATCCCCACCAGCAGTTCGACCAGCAGGGCCTCCTTGCCGGCGAAGTGCCGGTAGATCGCCGGGCCGCTGACGCCGGCCGCGGCGCCGATGTCCTCGAGGCGGACGGCAAGGAACCCGCGTTCGGCGATCAACGCCTCGGCGGCGGCCAGCAGTTGTGAACGCCGGTCGGATTTCTGCCTGCTGCGCTGGGTGATTGTGGTCATCGGTTAATCTCCGTTAACATGCTATCAGTTAGTCGTCATTAACCGAAGGTTGCTCCTGATGGCACACCGCGAGGCGCATCTGCCTCTCGTCGAACAACTGCGCACCAAGCTGGCCGCCGCGGCGCTCGGCGGCCCGGAGCGCGCCCGCGAGCGTCACGTCGCCCGTGGCAAGTTGCTCCCACGTGACCGGGTCGACGGATTGTTGGACCCGGGCAGTCCGCTGCTGGAGATCGCTCCACTTGCTGCTGACGGCATGTACGACGACGACTGTCCGGCGGCCGGCATCATCACGGGCATCGGCCGGGTCATGGGGCGCGAATGCATGATCGTCGCCAACGACGCGACCGTCAAAGGCGGCACCTACTACCCGGTCTCGGTGAAGAAACACCTCCGCGCCCAGGAGATCGCCGCGCAGAACCGGCTGCCCTGTATCTACCTCGTCGACTCCGGCGGAGCCTTCCTACCGCGCCAGGACGAGGTGTTCCCCGATCGTGAGCACTTCGGCCGCATCTTCTTCAATCAGGCGACCATGAGCGCCGCAGGTATCCCGCAGATCGCCGCGGTGCTCGGATCCTGCACCGCCGGCGGCGCTTACGTGCCGGCGATGAGCGATGAGACCGTCATCGTGCGCAACCAGGGCACCATCTTCCTGGGCGGCCCGCCCCTGGTGAAGGCCGCGACCGGCGAGGTCGTGACGGCCGAGGAACTCGGCGGCGGCGATCTGCACGCCAAGACCTCCGGGGTGGTCGACCACCTGGCTCGCGACGACCGCGACGCCCTGCGGATCGTGCGTGACATCGTCGCCACCCTGGGCCCGCGTGAGGCACCGTCGTGGGAGGTCGCCCCGACTGTCGACCCGATCGCCGACCAGCGGGAGCTGTACGACGTCGTGCCGGTCGATGCACGGGTGCCCTATGACGTCCACGAGGTGATCACCCGCATCGTCGACGGCGGCGAGTTCAGCGAATTCAAAGCCAATTACGGGGCCACCCTGGTCACCGGCTTCGCCAGGATTCACGGGCACCCGGTGGGTATCGTCGCCAACAACGGCGTGCTGTTCGGCGAATCCGCCGTCAAGGGAGCACATTTCATCCAGCTGTGCGACAAGCGTTCCATCCCGCTGGTGTTCCTGCAGAACATCACCGGCTTCATGGTCGGCCGCGATTACGAGGCCGGCGGCATCGCCAAACACGGGGCCAAGATGGTCACCGCGGTGGCGTGCGCCCGGGTACCGAAGTTGACCGTCGTAATCGGCGGTTCCTACGGTGCGGGCAACTATTCGATGTGCGGGCGGGCGTACTCTCCGCGATTCCTCTGGATGTGGCCCAACGCCAGGATCTCGGTGATGGGCGGCGAGCAGGCCGCGGCTGTGCTGGCCACCGTCCGCGGGGAGATGACGCCCGAGGACGAAGAGGCATTCAAGGCGCCCATCCGCGCCCAATACGAAGAGCAGGGTAACCCGTACTACTCCACCGCAAGGTTGTGGGACGATGGAGTGATCGACCCCGCTGACACCAGAACCGTTCTGGGCCTGGCGCTTTCGGTCACCGCTAATGCGCCGATCGAACCCATCTCCTACGGCGTCTTCCGGATGTGATGATGAG
>JAHBAP020000447.1 GCA_018500005.2 Mycobacterium sp.
AGATGTGTATAAGAGACAGATCCACAGGTCACCGTGGCCGGGGACCATCATCGCCGTTCCGGCGGCAACGAGCCGATCGAGGCTGCGTCGGGCCTGTTGGTCGTCGCGGTTGAACATCGACGGCAACAGCTGTGGGCCGGAACGCGTCGCGAGTGGATGACCGGTGATCAGGGCATCGCCGACCACGAGCACATCGTCGATGACATAGGAGCAGTGCCCGCTGGTATGCCCCGGGCTGGGAAGGGCCACTGGCCGCCCCGGCAGCCGTTCGGCGATCTCGGGGGTCAGTGCCGCGGTGCCGGGGATGCCCTCGCGCACCAGTCCACCCTTGAACGCCACCTGCGCGGACCACGCCAGCCATCCTGGCCGCCACGCCTGTCTGGCCAGCGCCAGCGGCGAAACCTGTTCCAGGTAATCGCGTTTGGCGTGGGCGACCTCTGCGGCGTGGCAGTAGACCGGGGTGCCGTGGACCTTGGCGAACCAGATCGCTGTGCCGAGGTGGTCGATGTGGGCGTGGGTCAGCAGGATGGCCCGGACGTCGCGGGGCCCGAAACCCAGTTCCCGCAATGAGGCCAGCACATCGTCGCGCTGGCCCGGAAACCCGGCGTCGATGAGCATGACGCCTGAATCGTCGCTGACCAGCGTCCAATTCACCAGCGGTGTCTGCGCCAGATGTATCCGCCCGGTGACGGCGGTCAGCACTGGGGCCACCGGTCAAGTCTAGTGCTGTAGAACTACAGGAATGGTGGACTTGAAGCTGGGATACAAGGCGTCGGCCGAGCAGTTCGGGCCCCGCGAACTCGTCGAACTCGGTGTGCTGGCCGAACAGCACGGCATGGACAGCGCGACGGTCAGCGATCACTTCAACCCGTGGCGCCACCAAGGTGGCCACGCCCCATTCGCCCTGTCCTGGATGACTGCGGTGGGCGAGCGGACCAATCGGATCACCCTGGGCACCTCGGTGCTCACCCCTACCTTCCGCTACAACCCCGCGGTCATCGCCCAGGCCTTCGCCACGATGGGCTGCCTCTATCCGAACCGGGTATTCCTCGGTGTGGGTACCGGCGAGGCGCTCAACGAGATCGCCACCGGGTTCACCGGCGAGTGGCCGGACTTCAAGGAGCGCTTCGCCCGGCTGCGCGAGTCGGTCAAGCTGATGCGCGAACTGTGGTGGGGGGAGCGGGTCGACTTCGACGGCGAGTACTACCACCTCAAGGGTGCGTCCATCTATGACGTCCCCGAAGGCGGGGTGCCGGTGTACATCGCCGCGGGCGGTCCGGTGGTGGCCAAGTACGCCGGCCGGGCCGGTGACGGCTTCATCTGCACCTCCGGCAAGGGCGAGGAGCTCTACGCCGACAAGCTGATGCCCGCTGTGCGGGAGGGCGCCGAAGCGGCCGGTCGCGACGTCGCCGCCATCGACAAGATGATCGAGATCAAGATCTCCTACGACACCGATCCCGAGGCGGCGCTGAACAACTGCCGGTTCTGGGCACCGCTGTCGCTGACGCCCGAGCAGAAGCACAGCGTGTCCGACCCGATGGAAATGGAACGCCTGGCCGACGAACTGCCCATCGAACAGGTCGCCCGACGCTGGATCGTCTCCTCGGATCCCGACGAAGCGGTGGAGAAGGTGGCCGATTACGTCGGCTATGGACTCAACCACCTGGTGTTTCACGCACCCGGCCATGACCAGCGGCGATTCCTCGAACTCTTTGAGCGGGACTTGTTGCCCCGGTTGCGGAAACTGGGCTAATCCGCGGACCCGCCGAGCCGACTGAGGGATGCTGTCGTCGTGACAGACACCGTGTCGAGAGGCCCCACGTCGATCTACGTCGCCTCGCCCGAAGGTGAAACCGGCAAATCCACCATCGCCCTGGGCATCCTCAACCGGCTGTCGTCGATGGTGCCCAAGGTTGGGGTGTTCCGGCCCATCACCCGACGCGAGGAACGCGACTACATCCTGGAACTGCTGTTGGCCCAGAGTGACGCCGGCCTGACCTACGAGGAATGTGTCGGGGTCACCTACCAGCGATTGCACGAAGACACCGACGGGGCGATCGCCGACATCGTCGACCGGTACCACGCGGTGGCGTCCCGTTGCGACGCCATGGTGATCGTCGGGTCTGACTTCACCGACGTCGCCACACCCACCGAACTGGCCGTCAACGCGCGTATCGCGGTCAATCTCGGCGCCCCGGTGGTGCTCTCGGTCCGGGCCTCCAACCGCACCCCCGACGAGATCGCCCAGGCGATCCAACTGAGCATGGTGGAGTTGGCCGCCCAGCACGCGCACACCGCCGCGGTCGTCGCCAACCGCTGCCAACCCGATCAGATGGATGCGGTCAAGGCGGCCTGTCAGGACGTCGGTGCGCCGGTCTACGTGATTCCGGAGGAGCCGCTTCTGGTCGCACCGACCGTCGGTGAACTGCTTGAGGCCGTCGACGGCACCCTCGTGCACGGTGACGCCTCGCTGCTCGGCCGAGAGGTGCGCCACGTGATGGTGGCCGGTATGACCGCCGAGCACGTCCTGGAACGGCTGCAGGAAGCCTCCGCCGTCATCACCCCTGGCGACCGCTCTGATGTCGTTCTCGCCGTTGCGAGCGCCCATGCGGCCGAGGGCTTTCCGTCGATCTCGACGATCATCCTCAACGGCGGTCTACCGCTGCATCGTGAGATCGGGCGTTTGGTGACCGGTCTGGGTCTGCGGCTGCCCATCGTGGCCACCGATCTGGGTACCTTCGCGACGGCCAGCGCGGTGGCCGACACCCGCGGCCGGGTGACCGCCAACTCGGCGAGCAAGATCGACACCGCCCTGCAATTGATGGACCTCCACGTCGACATCGGCGACATGCTGGAGCGATTGGCGATTCCGATTCCGACGGTGACCACCCCGCAGATGTTCGCCTACCAGTTGATGGAACGCGCTCGCAGCGACCGCAAGCGGATCGTGCTGCCGGAGGGTGACGACGACCGGATCCTGAAAGCCGCCGGCCGGCTGCTACGCCGCGATATCGCCGAACTGACCATCCTCGGGGACGAGGCGCAGGTACGCGCTCGGGCGGCCGAATTGGGCGTCGATCTGGCCGCCGCCACGGTGATCAATCCGCGCACCAGCGACCTGAGGGAGAAGTTCGCCGAGCAGTATGCCGAGATCCGGAAGAAGAAGGGCGTCACGATCGAGCAGGCCCGCGATGTCGTCGAGGACGTCTCCTACTTCGGAACGATGCTGGTGCACAACGACATCGTCGATGGCATGGTCTCCGGGGCGGCGCACACTACAGCCCACACCGTGCGTCCGGCTTTCGAGATCATCAAGACCCAGCCCGGGGTGTCGACGGTGTCGAGCATCTTCCTGATGTGCCTCTCCGACCGGGTGCTGGCCTATGGTGACTGCGCGATCGTGCCCGACCCCACCTCCGCGGAACTAGCCGACATCGCGATCAGTTCAGCGCGGACCGCCGCCCAGTTCGGCATCGAACCGCGGGTGGCCATGCTGTCGTACTCGACCGGTGAATCGGGCAGCGGCGCGGGTGTCGACAAGGTCAGGGCAGCAACGGAATTGGTCCGTCAACGCGAGCCCGATCTTCTGGTGGAGGGTCCAATCCAGTACGACGCCGCGGTTGAACCGTCGGTCGCCGCGTCCAAGATGCCGGGCTCGCCGGTGGCCGGGCGGGCCACCGTGCTGATCTTCCCCGACCTCAACACCGGCAACAACACCTACAAAGCGGTGCAGCGCAGTGCCGGCGCCATCGCGATCGGGCCCGTCCTGCAGGGCCTGAACAAACCGGTCAACGACCTTTCCAGAGGAGCGCTCGTGGAGGACATCGTCTACACCGTCGCCATCACCGCCATTCAGGCGCAATGATGTCAGGCAACGCGATGGCGGGCACCGTCCTGGTCCTCAATTCGGGATCGTCGTCGTTGAAATACCAACTGGTCGAACCGAAATCGGGAACATCGGTATTCGACGGAATCGTCGAGCGCATCGGTGAGGAGACTTCCAAGGCGAAGTTGCGGCTCGGTGATGCCAAGATCGAACACGAGGGCCGGGTCGCGGATCATGAGGCGGCGCCGCGGCTGGCCTTCGACCTCGTCGCCGAGGCCGGCAAGAACCTCGACGACCTCGGCCTGGTGGCG